>CALATR010000248.1 GCA_937891875.1 uncultured Pseudomonadota bacterium
AGGCGCCCGGATCCCGCCGCCCTGGCCCCGGGCGATGTCTTGGTGACCAGGTTGGTGACGATGCGCTCGACGAGTCCGGGGTCGATCAGCGCTCCGACCGGCTCGGGCGCCACCACCTCGATGTGGATGTTCTCCCGGATCACCCGGCGCAGCATGGGCCGCAGGGCCACCACCACCGCGGCGATGTCGGTCACCTGGGCCGTTCCCGGGTGGCTCTGGCCAAACGCGAGCAGCTGTCGGGTGAGGCGGGCGCCGCGGTCGACCGAGTCGAGGATGGACTCTCCCAGCCGGGCCACCTCGGTGTCCGACTCGTGGGCGAGGACCGCGCCGTGGGCAGAAAAGACGGCGAGCAGGTTGTTGAAGTCATGGGCGATCCCGCCGGACAGCGAGCCCAGCGCCTCCAGCCGCCGGTGCGCCTCCAGCTCCCGCTCCGCCGCCGCGTTGCGGGCCTGCTCCTCCCGCAGGCCCTGCTCGGCGAGGATCCGCTGCTCGATCTCCCGCTCCAGACGCCGATTTCTCCCCCGCATGGACAGCAGGGCCAGGACGAGGCCCGACACGATCACCACCAGCGCGATCGCGGGCACGCCGTAGCGCACGAGCGGTCGCTCCCAGGCGGCGGGCTCACGAACGACATCGAGGTGGTGCGGATCGCTCCACAGTCCGGACAGGCTGCGGGCCTGCACCTCGAGGCGGTACTCACCCGGGGGCAGGTCGGCGACGTGCAGGGTCTCGGCGTCGGTGACCTCGGACCAGTGGAGGTCGAGTCCGACGATGCGGTAGCGGTAGCGGACCGACTGGCTGGCGTCGAAGTGGATACCGGTCCAGCGCACGGTGAGCGGGGCGGGCCCGTTCACGACCGGCCCCTCGCCCAGCAGATCATGGGTGCCGTAGAGGGCCTGGTCGAACACGACGATGGGCGCGACCGAGGCGGGGCGCTCCGTTGGCACGACCCGGGCGACGCCGTGCATGGTGGGCACGATCAGCGAGCCGTCCCCAGCGACCGCGCCGGTGCGTCCGTTGCCCTCGGTGTGGGTCAGCAGCACGCAGTCGACGCTGTCGCGCTCGCCGCGCGCGACGGCCTCCACCTGATCGGCGGGGACGTAGCCGACGCCGAGGTTGCTGTTGAACCAGACCTCGGGGCCGGGCACCCGGAAGAAGTGGGAGATCGCCCGATCGCAGAGCCCCTCGCGCGGCATGAGCCAGCGGACCGCGTCGTCGGTCGACACGATGCCCAGCCCCGCTCCGTAGGTGCCGACCAGACGCAGCTCCCCGAGCGCGCGCACGTCGCGTACGTACGAGGATCGATCGAGCGGGATCCGACGTTGGACCTTCCCTTCCTTCCACAGCACCAGGTCCTCGCCCACCGCGAGCCACAGCTCGTCGCCGAGTGCTGTGATCGCCCGGGGCGGGACGCCGTCGAAGGCCTCGGGGCCCACCACGCGGGTCGCCAGACCGGTGGGTGGGGTGAACCACACCGTGTCCTGCGCCGTGAACCAGGGGCCCCGCACGGGCTCGTTCACCGCCTCGGGCCCCTCGTACACCAGGGAGCCGTCACGCCGGCCGACCGCGAACACGCCGGGCGCGTTGGAGCCGGCGAGCAGCACGCCACCCCGACCGTCGGGAAACGCGACCGCACACTCGACGCCGGTGTCGGCGTCGCCCGGCTCGGCGGACAGGCGGTGGAAACCGAGCTCGCAGTTGGTGTACCAGAGCGCTCCGGAGCCATCGCCGACCACGCTGGATGCGGGAAAGCCATGGGGGCCCCACTGCACCTCGGGGCGCTGCACCCGCACGAGCCCATCCACGTCGAGGCCGAGCCAGAGGGCACCCTCGCGGTCCACCAGGTGGGACAGCACCCGAGCCCCGGGATCGATCAGCGGCAGCCCCACCCGGGTGGAGCCGTCGATCGCCTGGAGCGCGCTGTCCTCGATCCGCCAGTGCTGTCCGCGCCACATCGCCTGACCGTGGACTGCGCCGAGGTCGTGGATGCCACCGTCGTCGACCCGGAGCAGGTCCCACTCCGACGTGAGGAACAGGACCGCGCCCTCGGGTCCGGGGTCGACGCGCGCCAGCGACTCGGAGGGCAGCTCGGGACAGGGCTCGACCACACACTCGGCGCCGCCCGACGCCCGCACTGCGACCACGCCGCCACCGGGGACGGCGACGACATGGAAGTAGCTGTCGACGTCGTCGGACAGCCGCTCCGCCACGCCGCCCGAGACGCGAAACACGCCCTGCACAGTGGCCACCAGCGGGGTGCCGTCCGCCTCGAAGGCCAGGTCATACGCCGGCTCGCGGAGGAGGGACTCCGCCTTTCCGTCCCGGATGGCGAACGCGCCGCCATCCTCGGCAGCGAGCCACAGCGCCCCGTCGCGCCACGCCAGGTCGCGGATACGGATGGCGCGCAGGCCCTCGATCTCGTCGGGCTCCATGACGTGAAAGCGCCGCCCGTCGAAGCGGGCCAGCCCGCCAAGGGTCGCGATCCACACGTAGCCGTCGGGGGTCTGGGCCAGGGCGCGCACGGTGTTCTGGGGCAGCCCGTGCCGCGTGGTCCACACGTCGGCCGAGGCCTCCTCCGTGCGTACCCAGTCCGGGACGTCCGGGGCCCCAGCCGCCAGCCAAGCGGTAAGGAACCACAGCACCACGAGAACTCCAGCCTCGGCACGCCCGACGCGGCGTACTGTGCCACGATGCGCTCCTCGCATCCACCAGGGAGCTGGACCCCGTGAAGGTCCGGGCGTTGGAGGACACCTTGAGGCAGGAGGAGCCAGGATGGACCGACGGACGTTCTTGAAGTCGACCGGTGCGGGCATCGCAGGAGGCATGGCCGCCGGCCTCGTCGCCCCGGAGGCAGCCCGAGCCCGCCCTGCGACTGCCGAGCCGGGGGGCCGGGAGGACCTGCGGGTGCTGCGCAAGCTGGAGCGGGTGCAGCGCCGGCGGGACCACGCCCGGGCGCGGATCCTCGAGCGCACCCGGGGCGAGGCGCTCCCCGAGGCCCTGCGCACGACCTACGCCAACGCCACCGCCGCCATCGCCGGAATCGAAGCGTTCACCGCCTTCAGCCCGCTGGAGATGGTCCACCGGGACGCCCAGGCGCTCGCGGTCGAGCTGGTGAAGGACGTCGCTCGGGGGGCCTACGCCACCCGTGCGCTGCTGGCGGACATCGCCGAGCAGGACTTCGAAGACCATGAGAGCCTGCACCGGGCGATGGACGACATGGACGACTTGCTGGCGCTGGACCTGGAGCCGAGCCAGGCTGGCCGCCGCGTCACCTTCGGCACCGCGAAGGAGCTGCGGGCCGAGCTCCGCGAGGAGGGGCTGACCCGGGTGAGCCGGCGGACCGCCGCCAAGCTCGACCGGATCGTCAGGCTGTCGGAGCGCATCGCCGAGACCGGGAGAGGGCTCGGCACCCTGCGCAGCTCCGACCCGAAGCTCATCGCCAAGGTGGAGCAAGGTCGCGAGTTCTGGGGTGATCTCGCAGCGCCGGGGATGGACGCTCAGACCGAGATCGCGCTCCTGGTGCTGGGGATCATCGTCGCTGGCGTCGCGGTGCTGGCCGGCGCCTACATCACCTTCGTGATGGTCGCCTGCGGCCTCGCCTGCGAGGCGCCCGCCCTGCTGCTGATCGCCATCCTGTCGGGGGCCGTCGTGCTGCTGCTGATCGCCGGGATCGTCGCGGCAGGAAAGCGCATCCGGGACATCGGCCGACTCGCGCCGCCGTCCGCACCCCGGTCGATCCCGGAGCCCGAGCCCACGACGGGCGACCCCTTCCGCGAGGCCGAGGTGATCTGCCGGCTGTACGACGTGCCCGAGGACAGCCCCCTCGCGTCTCGGATCCAGGTCGGCATCGCCGCGGCGTACGGACGAGGCGTGCCGCGGACCACCGTGCGCGATCTGGCCGGCTACCTGCCCGACATCCAGCTCTATCCGCTGGTGCTCGCGCGCATCGAGTACCACGGTCGCTGGGAGCCCAGCCTGGCGGTCGAGGAGGTGCGGCGGATCTACCGGAAGAAGCGCTGGCGCATGAACCCGGACGCGTTCGAGGCGGACCTGGAGGCGTATGAGCTGGCCATGGGACAGGTCTCCGGAGCCCGCCTGCAGACCGTCGAGCGGACGGCGAGCAAGCCCGGAGACCTCGCGGCGCTGTTGGGGGGGTAGGACCTACTTCGCCGCCACGTCCTCCGCGGGCACGGCGTACAGGTGCTCGAGCGCGTCGACGCCCACGTCCAGGGTGCCGAGCCAGTCGAGGAAGTCGCTGCAGACCTCCTTGCCGACCATGAAGGCGCCGTGCTGGGGCGCGATGATCTCGATGTCGAGCTGGCGCACCATCTCGATCCACAGGCGCAGGGCGCGGTTGCTGCCCATGTAGCGGACGTGGAAGCCCTCCATGCGCTCGGTGTGCCCGTCGAGCGAGTGCACGACGCGCTCGGGTGCGCCCAGCGAGGCGCCGAGGTCGCCGGTGTAGAGGATCTTCGAGGTCGGGTCGTAGACGTGGAAGTTGCCGCAGCTGTGCAGGAAGTGCGCGGGCAGGATGACCAGGTCGCGCTGGCCCAGCGTCATGCGCATGCCAGCGTCGGGGATGCCGTTGATCCGCTCGTAGACGAGGCGATCACTGCCGAAGTGGGGCACGAAGCGACGCCACAGCTCGCTGACCCAGCCCGTCGCCTTGGGCGCGGTCATCAGCCAGCCATTGACCGCCGCCACGATGTCGGGGTCCTGGTGGGACAGGAAGATGTGCTTGAGCATCGCCCCCTTGGTGAGCTTGCTGGTGGCAGCGAACACGCGGGTGAACAGCTTCGAGCCGCCAGGATCGAGGATCATCGCCTCCTTGCCATCGACGATGATGTGCTGGTTGCAGGGCACACCCTCGCCGGTGTCCAGCTCCTCGACGACGACGTTGCGATGGTCGGGACCATCGAAGAGAACGAGCTCGGACATGGGACCTCCTTGAGTCAGGTGGTTCCCTTCGGAGCAAGACCCGTGCCCTGCAGCAGCACGTCGTGGCACCGTACGCATCGATCGGCGTGGGGCCGGCATCACCCCGCCTTGCACCCCCATTGCAGGATGCAGGTTCCACGGGATCTTTCAGGGACACCACCCACGAGATCGTGGGTTTTCACACAGCCGGATCGGGCGAAGTCCCCCGCGGTCCGGCCGCGAGATCGTTCGAAGGGATCGCCGCCCCGGCCGAAGGACAGACGGGCGCGCGCAGCTCCGGCATTGGGGCTACAGCACCCGCCGCGCCCTTGTACGAGGCATCGATGAAGCAGGTCCTGCAGTCCTATCGTACCGGTGAGCTCTGGCTCGCGGACGTCGCCCCCCCGAACGCCGCTCCCCTGGGCGCCCGGGTGCGCACCCGGGCCTCGCTGGTCTCCGCCGGCACCGAGAAGGCGGTGATGGCGCTCGCCAAGAAGTCGCTGGTCGGCAAGGCCCGCGCCCGTCCGGACCTGGTGCGTCGGGTGCTGCAGAAGGCCCGCCAGGAAGGGATCTGGGCCACGGTGGAGCAGGTGCGCCAGAAGCTCGAGGTGCCCATTCCCATGGGCTACTCCGCCGCGGGCGTCATCGAGGACGCGGTCGACTGCCCCGGCCTCGCTCCCGGCATGCGGGTCGCCATCGCAGGTGCCGGCTACGCCGCCCACGCCGAGATGAACTGGGTGCCGCGAAACCTCATCGTGCCCCTGCCCGCCGGGGTCAGCTTTGCCGAGGGCGCGTGTGCCACGGTCGGCTCCATCGCCCTGCAGGGGGTGCGCAAGTCCGAGATCCGCCTCGGTGACCGGGTGGTCGTCATCGGCATGGGGCTCATCGGCAACCTGTGCGCCCAGCTCGCCGCGGCGTCCGGCGCCCGGGTGTTCGCCTACGACCTGTCGAAGGACAAGGTCGCCCTGGGCATCGCGACCGGCTGTTCCGCCGGCAGCGCCGATCCGGCCACCGTGGTCGACGAGGTGCTCGCCTTCTCCGACGGGCACGGCGCGGACACGGTCATCATCGCCGCCAGCGCGTCGGGCAACAGCCAGCCCATGCAGCTCGCGGTCGACCTGGCCCGGCTGGGCGGCAAGATCGTGGTGGTGGGCGACGTCGGCATGGACGTGCCCCGCAACGAGGCCTACACCAAGGAGCTCGAGGTCCGGCTGTCGATGAGCTACGGCCCCGGCCGCTACGACGCCACCTATGAGGAGCGCGGCCAGGACTACCCCTACGCCCACGTCCGCTACACCGAGCAGCGCAACCTGCAGTCCTTCCTGGAGGCGGTCGAGGACGGCCGGGTGGACCTTCAGCCCCTGCTGACCCACAGCTTCGGGATCGATCAGGCGCTCGACGCCTACACCATGCTGCAGACCGGCAGCGAGCCCTACATCGGCGTCGTGCTCACCTACGGCGACAGCGACGATCCCGAGCTGCAGCTCCCGAGCGCCCCCCGCCCCGCCTCCTCCGCAGCCAGCCGCGCAGCAACGAGTGTCCGCAAGGTCAGCGGGCGCGTCGGGATCGGCATGATCGGCGCCGGCAGCTACATGCGCAGCCAGCTCCTGGGCCCGCTGAAGCAGGCGGACGTCGATCTGGTGGGCGTCGTGAACCGCACCGGAGCGAGCGCGAAGCTGGCCGAGGATGAAGGCGGATTCTCGTGGAGCAGCACCGACGCGGATCGCCTCTTCGAAGACCCGTCGGTGCATGCGGTCTTCATCGGCACCCGCCACCGCCTGCACGCCGAGATGACCATCCGGGCGCTGAAGGCGGGCAAGCACGTCTTCGTCGAGAAGCCGCTGACCCTGTCCGAGGCCGAGCTGGCCGAGGTCGCCCGGGTCCAGGCCGAGACGGGGCTCTACATCCAGGTGGGCACGAACCGCCGGCACAGCCCCTACACCACCGCCGTGCACGAGGCGTTCGGACACCGCGCCGATCCCCTGGCGATCACCTACCGGATCAATGCCGGCCGCATTCCGAAGGACCACTGGCTGCGCGACCCCGACGAAGGCGGTGGCCGCATCATCGGCGAGGGCGTGCACTTCGTGGACTGGTGCCAGGCCGCGGTGGGCCAGCCGATCACCCGGGTCATCGCCGTGCCCGGAACCGGAGGTCCGACCTCACTTCCCGAGGACACGTTCTGCTGCGTGCTGACCTTCGCCGACGGCTCCCTCGCCACGATCCTGTACGCGGCGGACGGGTCCCGGGCGCTGGAGAAGGAGCGCATCGAGGTCTTCGGCCTCGGCCAGAGCTTCACCATCGACAACTGGACCGCCGGCAAGCACTACAGCGGCGCGGGCAGCAAGAGCCCCAAGGTGGGCCGGGGCATGCACAAGGGCGTGCCCGAGCAGATCGCCGCGTTTGTGCAGAGCATCCGCACCGGCACGCCCGTGGTGCCGGTCGACGTGACCCTGCACGTGCAGCACGCGACCCTGGCCGCCGCCGCCACCTTCGCCGACGGCATCCCCCGCGAGGTGAGCTGGCCGCGGCCGGGCGCTGCGTCCGACGACACCGAGGCGCCGGCAGAGGACGCCGAGTGAAGCGACGCCTGCTCCTGCAGTCGGCCCTGCCCCCACCGTCTGGAGGCATCGCCACCTGGACCACCAACCTGCTGGCCTCGTCGCTGGCGGACCGGTGGGACATCCGCGTGGTCAACGTGAACGCCGGCACCCTGGACGTGAGCCCGCGCGAGCTGGCCCTGCGCAAGGTCGGGATCGCCGCGCGGGCCATGGCGCAGTTCAGCGCCGAGATCGCCCGCTTTCAGCCACACGTCGTGCACATGTGCACCTCCGCCCAGACGATGGGCCTGCTCCGCGACGCCCCACTCCTGCGCCTGGCCAGGGCGTCTGGCGCCGCCACCGTGCTGCACGTGCACGGCAGCGCCTCGCGGATCGGGGCTCGCCCGGAGCTGCTGCCGCTCATGCGCCGGGTCCTCGCCCCGGCCGATGCCATCGTGGTGCTCAACCAGGACAGCCTCGCCCACGCCCTGTCGTACGGGCTGCTCAACGTGCACCGCATCCCCAACTCCATCGCGACCCGCCCCCTGCCGACCCGGGACTGGCCCGTCCAAGGCCGCCCGGTCCGCTTCCTCTTCGTCGGCTGGATGATGCCTGCCAAGGGGATCTTCGAGCTGCTCGACGCCTTCGCCACCGTGCCCGACGCCGAGCTGACGATGCTCGGCCGCTGGGTCGCCGACAAGCAGGGCGTGGTCCGCGAGCCCGAGGTCCGCGAGCGCATCGCCCGTCCCGACCTCGCCGGCCGGGTGCACCTGCCCGGCGAGGTGCCGCTGGAGCGGGTCTGGGACTTCTACGACCAGGCCGATGTGTTCGTGCTCCCCAGCTGGACGGAGGGCTTCCCGATGACCCTGCTGGAAGCGATGATGTCCGGCCTCCCCGCCGTGGTCAGCCGGGTCGGCGCGATGCCCGAGGCGGTCGACGACGACGTGAACGGCTTCGTGCACACCCCGAAGGACACCGACGACCTGGCCCGCGCATTGCGCAGGATCGTGGACGACAAGCAGCGGATCGCCGAGTGGGGTGCGGCGAGCCGGGAGCGGGTGATGGCGAGGTACACCCACGAGGTGGTGTACGAGGAGCTCGAGCGGCTGTGGGAAGGGTTGATGTAGGGCGAGCCGGGATCGGAGCGGCGAGGCGTCGCGTAGCTTCGAGCGAGGGAGTGGAGGGGCGGTCAGGCTGCCGGTGAGGCGGGGCGTCGCGTAGCTTCGAGCGAGGGAGTGGAGGGACGGTCCCCAGTCTCCAGTCCCCAGTCTCGGCCGGCC
>CALATR010000249.1 GCA_937891875.1 uncultured Pseudomonadota bacterium
CCGGTTGCGGCGGCGAGCACGGACTGGCCGAGGAGCACGCTGTCCACGACGAGCCACAGGCCGGGCTCCACGGCCCGGGGCCACAGGTCGAGGTACTGGGCGAGCCCGACCCGGCGCGGGACCCCGCCGACCAGCCCGTCGGAGCGGCGGGTGAAGCGCTGGAAGGTCCTGGGTGAAGCGGGCATCTCGGTGACGATGGCCTCGGCGATGTGGGGCAGGTGACGACCCAGCCCCTCGCGCAGACGGTCCTGGACCCGGGCCACGGCGGCGGCCGGGTCGTCGCGGAGCAGGGCGGGGTCGATGTGGGTCGACACGGTAGCGACCCGCTGACCGGCCGGGGCACGCTCGGTGTCGGCGGGATCTCCCAGGCTCACCAGCATGTGGTTGCCCCCCGGGAGCGGGGCGCCGGGCTCCTGGATGATCTCGACGTGGTGGGGTCCGCTGGGGAGGTGCGTCCCGTCGCGCAGGCCCAGGTAGAGCACGCAGGCCCCCCAGCCGGTCTCGACCCGGGCCTGCCGGCGGGCGGCGTGGCGGGGGAGGGGCATGCCGAGGCCGGGCAGGGCGGAGGGCAGCACGTTGGCGAGCACCTGATCGGCGCGGAGTTCGCCGCGGCGGGTGGTGACGACGAAGCTAGCCCCGTCCCGGCGGATCTGCTTCACCCGCTCCGCCAGGCGCACCTCGCCGCCCTGGGCGCGGATCCCGGCGACGAGGCCCTCGGCGAGCGCACCGATGCCGCCGCGCACGTGGGCGGTGCCACGGAAGGGGTAGTCCAGCGAGGCGAGGGCGAAGGTTGCCTCGGCCTCCTCGCTGGTGCACTGCACGGTGATCTGGCACAGGGCGTCGACCACGGTGCGCACGGGCACGCAGCCGTCGAGGCCGAACCGGCGCAGCACCGCCAGCAGCGGGCGCCCGACGAGCCGAACGAGCGGCAGGAGCGTGGGGGCGCGCCCGGCGTGGGCGAGCAGCGCGGACAGGTCGAGGGGCGGGAGCAGCTCGGGGCGGTCGAGCACGTGCCACAGGGCGTCAGCGACCCGTTCCTGCAGGGCGAAGAAGGCCCGGGTCGGCCCCTCGGGAACGCCGGGCAGCGCGCATAGATCGTCGAGGAAGCGCCGGCGGTCTGCGGAGATGGGGAGCGCCAGCCCCGGAGCGCGGATCTCGAGGACCGGGTCGAGGGGCACGGTCTGCACGGGCAGGCGGTGGTGGGTGATCCAGCGGCGCAGGGTCTGGCCCGGTCCGAGACCGGCGGACAGGGTGGCGCCCGCGTCGAAGCGATAGCCTCTTCGCGCGAAGGTGGAGGCGCAACCTCCCGGATAGGCGAGCGCTTCGCACACGACCACCCGCGCTCCGGCCTCGGCCAGGGTGAGTGCTGCGCCGAGGCCGCCCGCGCCGGCGCCGATGACCAGTGCGTCGACCCGCTCCATGGCTCAGCCGGGCTGGCTGGCCCAGGCGTACAGCGCCTCGAGGCCGGACAAGGTGGTGATGCCTGCGGGGGGGTCGGGCGGGGCGCCCGTGCCGCCAGCCAGGACGGTGACGCCGTCCCCGACGCGCTCGGCCAGGTCGGCCAGGTGGTCCTGGACCGCGTCGGGGTCGAGCCACGGGCTGATGGACACCAGGGCGCAGCGGGCGTGCTGGTGGCTGGCTGCGGCGACGATGTCCTCGACCGGGGTGTCGCGCCCGAGGAACACGATCTGCCAGCCGCACATCGCCATCACGGCCACTGCCATGTGGAGCCCGAGGTCGTGCTGGTCGCCAGGCAGCGTGCTGGCCACCACATGGGGACCGGTCGCGTCGTGCGAGAGCGGTTCCCAGGTCTCCATCAGGAACCGTCGGAGGCGCTCGGACGCCCAGTGCTCCTGGAACACCTCCAGCTCGCCGTCGGACCAGGCCTGGCCTATGGCGATCAGGAAGGCGGCGGACCGCTCGGACAGGAAGCGCAGGAGGCCCAGCCGGGCGAGATCCTGGCGGAAGGTGTTGTCCAGCGCGGCGCCATCGAGCCGACGGGTGCAGGAGATCCAGTCGGTGACGTCCTGACCCTGGGTCGGAGTGCGCGGGGCCTGCGCCACCTGCTCCAGCAGCTCCACCAGCTGGGGCCGGGGCAGGGTGAGCACGTGCTTGGGACGGTGGCCGCGCTCGAGGGCCCGGGCCACGAGGCGGAGGTGGCCGATGACCGCGGGATCGTAGACGCGCTGGCCGGACTCCGAGCGCTCGGGCTGGGGAAAGCCGTAGCGGCGCTCCCAGGTGCGCAGGGTGTTGGCCGCGATGCCGGTCGCACGGCTCACCGCGCCGATGGACACGGCCACGTTCTGCACGGAATCGCTGTCGTTACGGTCGTTCATGACCCGAGCCTCTTCGATGGGTGTCGGTATCCGTGTGGCGCAACATGAACAAGAGTTGATCACATTCTGCGTGGGTTTGCTGACTGCAAGCCCCGGCGTGGTCCCCGCAATATGGAGCGTCGGATGCGAGGAGGACGCGACGTGCGCTCGATCATCGTGGCGGCGGGCATGGCTGCGCTAGCGGCCTGCACCCCACCGCTGGACCCCAGCGACGACTCGGACACGGACCCGCCCGTGGAGACCGACACCGACACCGACACCGACACCGACACCGAGCCGGTCGAGGAGCCCCCCGAGCGGGTGGTCATCTACCAGCTGGTGGTGCGCCACTTCTCCAACACGACCACCACCCGGCGGGTCGACGGCACGCTGGAGGACAACGGGGTCGGGAGGTTCGACGACATCGACGACGACGCGATCGCCGGCCTGAAGGAGCTGGGCGTCACCCACGTCTGGCTCACCGGGATCCCCCGCCAGGCGACGCTGACCGACTGGTCGAGCATCGGGCTTCCTCCCGATGATCCGGACGTGGTCAAGGGGCGGGCGGGCTCGTTCTACGCCGTGCGCGACTACTTCGATACCAGCCCAGACTACGCGACCGACCCGACGAAGCGCCTGGATGAGCTCAAGGCGCTCATCGAGCGCCTGCACGACGCGGACCTCAAGGTCCTGGTCGACCTCGTGCCCAACCACGTCGCCCGCGGCTACGGCTCGGTGGTGCGTCCGGACTCCGACTTCGGCGCCGGCGACGATCCGACCGTCTTCTTCGATCCGGACAACCACTTCTTCTACCTGGTCGATCCGCCCGGCCAGGCGCTGGAGCTGTCCCGGCCGGAGGGCTGGAACCCGGCAGGCGTCAGCTTCGACGGTCGCTATGCCCGTGAGGACGGCTCCGAGCCCGGCCGCACCCCCAAGGTCACCGGCAACGACGTCACCTCGCCCCGCCCCTCGGCCAACGACTGGTACGAGACCGTCAAGCTCAACTGGGGCTACGACTTCACGTCGGGCACCGCCAGCTACGACCCCCGTCCCGCCACCTGGGACACCATGGACGAGGTCGTCGCCTACTGGCAGGACCTCGGCGTGGACGGCTTCCGCGCCGACTTCGCTCACCTCGTGCCCGGCGAGGCGTGGACCTGGCTCCTGCAGCGCGCCCGGGATCGGGACCCCGACGCCTTCTTCGTCGCCGAGGCCTACGACAACCTGATCGGTCTGCAGGATACGGGGTTTGACGCCGTCTATCACGATGCGGCGTACGACGCGCTGAAGCGGCTCTACCAGGGGCGCGCCTCCCAGGGCGACGTCGACGGCGTCTACCTCGGGCTCTCCAACGAGCGGCGCCATCGCTGGCTGCACTACCTGGAGAACCACGACGAGCGGAGGATCGCCAGCCCGCTCGTGGCCTCGGGGAGCGAGGACGGCAGCGGCTTCGGCAGTGCTGCGGCGGGGCGCCAGCTGGGTCCGCTCCAGTTCCTGATCACCAACGGCCCGGTGCTGATCTACAACGGCCAGGAGGTCGGCGAGGACGGCTCCGGCGTGGAGGGTTTCGGCGGCGAGGACGGTCGCACCACCATCTTCGACTACTGGAGCCTGCCGGCGCTGCAGGGCTGGGTGAACGACCACGCCTACGACGGCGGCGGGCTCACCTCCGAGCAGGCGGCGCTCCGCGACTGGTATGGCCAGCTGCTCACCGGCCCGGTCCACGACCCGGACGTGCGCGGCTCGGGCTTCTGGGGGCTCGAGTACGTCAACAACAGCACGGCAAACCCCGGCTTTCCCGATGATCTCTACACGTTTGCGCGCTTCCGGCCCGGCTCGGGACGCCTGGTCCTGGTCGTCGTGAACTTCCGCCCCGGTGCGTCGGTGAGCGCGCCCGTGCGCCTGCCCGCCGACCTGCTCGACGCGGCGGCCATCCCCGACGGTGCCGACGTGCGGCGGATCTTCGACCAGACCGGTCAGGTCGACGGCGCGCCGGTGCCGACGACCCGCTTCGGTCTGACCCAGGGCGGCATCTCCATCGAGGTCGCCGATCAGGCAGCGGCGGTGTTCGAGGTCACCGCCGACTGATCCGATCGCTGCGCAGGCGGTGCTCCCGGTCGAGGAGCGTCGTCAGCGCCAAGCCGACCGCGACGAGGGTACCGACCGCGACCGCACCGGCGATGAGGAAGAGGATGAGGATCTGGTAGCGGGCGGCCTGGATGGGATCCGCACCGCCCAGGATCTGCCCGGTCATCATGCCGGGAATGGTGATGAGGCCGACCGCGCTCATGGCGTTCAGGATCGGGATCATCCCGGTTCGAACCGCATCCCTGGCCACCCCGCGCGCGGCTTGCCACCGGGTCGCGCCGAGCGCGAGGAGCAGCTCTACCCGCCCGCGGCCCTCGTCGAGATCCTGCAGGCAGCGATCCAGGCCCAGGCTGACTCCAGTGAGCGCATTGCCGAGGATCATACCGACCAACGGGATGAGGTAGCGCGGCGACCACGGGGGGTCGGGCTGGAGCAGGACCAGGGTGCCCCACACGGCGGTGGTACCGCTGCCGAGCAGCATGGCGCCGAACGCCCCGGCGAGCATGCCCGGGTAGCGCCGGCTCACCCGGCGGGTCGCCTCCCACGCCGCGAGCGCGACCATGACCGCGCACATGGGCAGGACCAGCCACCACTGGGGCCAGGCGAACAGCGGCACCAGGATCCATGACAGCAGGGTGAGCTGCACGACGGTGCGCGCGGACGCGATGGCGAGGCGCTTCTCGAGGCCGAGGCCCAGGGCGACCGAGAGGCCCCCGTGCAGGAGCAGCAAGGCGCCCGCGCCAGCGACCGCCCACCAGGACAGGGCGATGGCCTCCACTCAGGCCTCCTCGGGACCGAGGTCCAGAACCTGGGCGCCCGCGGAGAGGAGGCGCTCGGCCTGGGGCTCGTCGTGGGTCACCCAGACCTTGGTGCGCGGCGCGAGCGCTCCCTCGACCGCGCGAGTCGCCGTGGCGTCGAGGGCCGAGGTGGGCTCGTCGAGGAGCAGGACTGCGGGATCGCGGGCCAGCACCAGGGCGAGCAGCGCGCGCTGGGCCTCCCCGCCAGACAGGGAGGTCCAGGGCTGGTCGAGCGCCGCCTCCGGAAGCCCCCACTGGGCGGCGAATGGTCGCAGATCCGCTTCCTTGCCGGTCATTCTGCCAATCCGGCGCGCGAGATCCGCAGGGGTGCCCGGGAGCACGGGGACCAGTTGGGGGACATAGGTCACGGCGGCGCGCCAGGCGGGCCAGCCCCACGAGGCGGGTGGCCGGTCGTCGAGGAGGAGCTCGCCGTGCACGGGGTCGAGCCCGGCGAGCGCGCGAAGCAGACGGGTCTTGCCGGTGCCGGACGGGCCGCGGACCAGCAGGGTCTGTCCGGGGGCGAGGGTGAAGCCGAGGTCGCTCGCGAGGACGCGCTCGCCCCCGTGCAGGGAGAGACCGCGGACCGTGAGGGTCACGCGCCCACGGACCCGACCGTCGGTGCGGCCGGGGGTGCGGCATAGGGCTCGGGCAGCGCCGCGAAGCGCTCGCCGTCGAAGGCGTGGCGCTCCACGGAGATGACGCCGTCCTCGACGGTGTAGACGTTGAAGTGCGCCTGGCGGTGCTGGTCGGGGGCGAAGCCGTAGCCGCTGCTGCCCGGGTTCAGGGTCGTGACCGCGCCGTCGCCGACGTCCACCGCCGAGCGATAGCCGTGGTGCTTGTGGCCGTGCAGGATGGCGAGTGGGCGGTTTCGGGCCTCGGTGAGCACGGCCTGCAGGGCGTCGGCGTTGCGTAGGCCGTGGTAGCGGTTGTCGTAGAGCTCCCCGCGGGGGTTCACGACCGGGTAGTGCAGCGCCAGCAAGATGCTGCGCCCGTCGAGCTCCTCGCTGTCCAGGAGCTCGCGGAGGCGACGCAGCTGGTCCGCAGGCACGCGCCCGCTGGCCGACCAGTGGGGGCGGTTCGGGTCCAGGCCCAGCACGGTCAGCTCCCCGTGGTCGAGGCGGGCGACCGGATCGCCGGGCGACAGGTGCATCCACTCGCCAAAGGTCCGGGCCATCCGCCCATCTCGCTTGGAGCCACTGGTGTAGACGTCGTGGTTGCCGGGCTGCACGAAGACCGGGAACGAGGCCAGGAGCGGGTCCAGCGCCTCGCGGGCGAGGGCGAACTCGGCCTGCAGGGCCTGGGCGGTCAGATCGCCGGTGATGATGACGACGTCGGGCTCGGCCGCGGCGATGTGGGCGACCAGCGAGCGCTGCACGGCGGGGTCGAAGTGGTGCCGCCGGCCGCGGACGTAGAGCATGGTCGTGCCGAGGCTGCGCTTGCCGGGCAGGCGGGTCAGCGGGGGTGGAACGAACCAGTGGATGTCGGTGGCGTGGGCGATGCGCATGGGCTCCGCTAGCCGGCTGCGCTCTTTCTCGCCCCTCCGGTGGGCCACAGGCCGACCAGCAGCAGCAGCAGGCCCAGGGCGGCGCTGGCGCTGAGCAGCAGGAGGGTCATGGTCGGCGCCTCCTCGTGGGCGACGTGCACGACGAGCTGGTCCTCACGGGCACGGAGCAGGAGCGGTCCGCCCTCCGACGGCGTCCAGTAGATCCGGCCCCGCGCGTCGGTGAGGCCGGCGGCCACGTCGCGCTCGCCGGGCAGACCAGGGCGCTGGATCGCGTGCACCGTGGCCTGGGGCACGGGCTGGGAGATGTCGTCCAGCACGACGATCGTCAGCTCCTGGCCGGCCACCGGCGGCGTCTCGACGACGATCTCGGCAAAGGCGAGGCTGGCGAGCAGCAGGATCATGCGGCCCTCCACGAGAGCAAGGCCCGGGTGCCGGCGGCCCAGACCACGGCGACCGGAGCCAGTCCGAGCAGGCCCGCGGCGAGGGGACCGGGCAGCTCCGGAGACGCGAGCACCGGCACGGCGAGCGCGACGACCGCGCCGAGGCCGAGGGTGGCGCGGTCGACCAGGGTGGCCTTGCTGGGCAGCGCGGCGCGCAGGAGCAGCGAGGCTGCGAGACCGGCCGGCAGCAGGCCGCTCCACCACCGGGGCAGTGCGTCCGCGGCGGGTCCGGCGAAGGCGAGGGGGGCGAGCAGGCCGACCAGCCCCGCCCCCGAGCGGCGGCCGCGATCGACTCCCATGCCGACGACCGCGGAGGTCACCAGCACGACGGCGAGTGCGGTCCACAGTGGGTCCGCGATGAGCGGCGCCGCTTCGAGGATGCCGACGCCCTGCTCGTACGGGGTGGCGACCCGCAGGGCGGCGACGACCGCAGCGAGCAGGCCGAAGCCGGCCAGGGCCATGATGCCGCGCGGTCGCAGGTTGGACGTGGCGGGCACGTCCGGGCCGACCGCCAGTCCGGCTCCGCTGACCACGAGGCCACCGACGATCCCCGCGCTCACCCACGGGGTCCACGGCAGCCACTGCACCTCGAGCAGGGTCCACGGCGGTCCGTCGACCAGCGTGAGCGTGCCCAGCGACGACAGGCCGAGCAGGGTGGCAATGACCAGGACGATCGCGCCCGCGCGTCGAACGCCAGGTCCAAAGCCGAGAAGTACCCAGGCGAGCCCGCCCAGGATCCAGCCGAGCGGGCCGAGCGCCGCGACCACCGGACCCGCCGCTGCAGCCACCGCGATGGCGGTCCACACCTCGGTCAGGCCGTTCAGGGCAGCGCCACCCGGGTGGTCCGGATCCGGCACCGCCTTGCGGGAGGCCATGGCGACGGGCACGCCCACGAGCGCAGCGGCGACCGCGGCGACGCACACGACCGCGATGCCGCCCTGGGCGAGCTGGGCCTGGCTCAGGCTCATGGCGAACAGTCCGCCCAGCCCGGCAGTGGACAGGGCGGTCAGGGTGTGGCGGTGGAGCACGCGGGAGGTGGCCATCGGGTCCCTGGTAGCGCGTGGGCGGCGATCGGGGAGTACCGGTGACCGACTTCGACGGGGGCGGGCGGTTCGTCTCCGTGGGTCACGCCGTGGCGCACGGCTCAGGACGTCGACGGATCGTCGTCCTTGCGCGGGTTGACGGCCTGCTGGTGGGGGCCGAGCGGTGGCGGTGGCGCAGCCCCTGGCGGCGGAGCCTCGGGCGACGGCGAGGGCGGAGCGGGCGCGGGCGACGGAGGTTCGGGGTGGGCGAGGGGCGGCAGCTTGTCGGAAGTGAACGAGATGGACGCCGCCTCGGAGGTGCCCTGCGTGGGGTCCGGGCGGACCGCGCTCGCCCGGGGCGGCGCATGGACCCGGCGCTCGACCACCATGAACTCGTCCTCGCTGGGCTTGCCCTGCATGATGAGCACCAGCGCGATGATCTCCAGGATCAGGCCCAGGCCGTTGCAGGTGAGCACACAGCCGATGATGCCCATGATGGCGCCACCCTCGGCGCCCTCCTTGTATCGGCCGCCGGCGAGCTGGGCTCCGACGATGACCTCGCGGATGCCGAGGTACAGCGGGAACAGCCAGATCAGGCCGACGCCGAACATGATGAGCGCCAGGAAGATCACCAGCGCGCAGACGACCGTGAGGATCCCCGAGATGATCATCAGCGCGCCCGCTGCCGAGATGCTGCCCGATGTGCTGGCCACCTGCCCTCCTCTGTGGGTCGGAACCTACCAGAGACAGGACTGCATGCTGGAGCAGGATGTAACGGGCTTCCCGGCGAGGCCCCGCCGGATCAGGGAACCGCGATGACCTTCGACGTCGCCGACTTCTCGATGACCCTCGCGCGGGCCTTCTCGCCGACCTCGGTGGTCCACTCGGGTCGGGTCTCCACGCCGAACGGCATCCACGTGTCGTCGGCCCGGTAGTAGCGGAACTCGATGGTCAGGGGCTGCCGTTCGAACCGGGCCAGCACGCTGATCACCGCGTAGCAGTCCCCCGCGGTGGTGACGTCGAGGGTCTCCCAGCCGACCAGCTCGCCCAGCGAGGTCGGGTAGCTGGCGATCATGCGTCGCAGCGGCTCGAGGGTCGCCGGCGCGATCCAGGGATTGCCGCCGAGCAGGTCTTCGATGGCGTCGCCGCCTTCCTTCTTCTGCAGTCGCTTCATGAACTGCTCGATCTCGGCCTCGTAGGACGGCGCCTTGCCCGCCAGCGCGGGTGCGGCGGTCATGATGGCGATCGAGATTCCGACGACGAGCACGAGTGCTCGGATCAAGTCACGCATGGATCCCCCCAGGGTCGCTGACGGTACGCACCAGCCAGCGACCCTATTGCTCAGGTTCCTGCGGTCGCCGCGCGGGCCGTGACCCGGCGCACCGGCAGGTTGCTGACCAGCGCGATGTGACCGTCCTCCTTGTCGAGGCGGAACTCCATCTGCTCGGCGTCGATCTCGACGTACTTGCTGACGACGTCGATGATCTCGTTGCGCATCTGCTCCATCTGGGCAGGCGTGAGATCGACCGCGTCGTGGATGAGCAGGACCCGCAGGCGCTGCTTGGCGTCGTCCTTCGAGGTGGGCTCGGCGGCGCCCAGGATCCGCTTGAGGAGGTTCCGCATCAGACCACCTCCCGCGCGGCCGCGAGGCCCATCCACTTGGCGACGGAGCCCCAGAATCCGGTCTTCTCTTCGAAGGTCGGGATGGCGATCTCGGCGCCCTGCACGCGCTTGGCGATGCGACGGTAGGCTGCGCCGACCACGCTGCCGTCCTCGAAGGCCGCCGGCACGCCGCGGTTGGCGCTGACGATGACGTCCTCGTGGTCGGGCACGATGCCGATGAGCGGGATGGCCAGGATCTCGAGCACGTCCTCGCGACCCAGCATGTCACCGCGGCTGATCATGCCCGCGCGGTAGCGGTTGATGATCAGCTCCGGCTCGGGCAGGTCGTGGGCCTCCACCATGCCGATGATGCGGTCGGCGTCGCGAATGGCGCTGACCTCGGGCGTGGTGACGATGAGGGCTCGGTCCGCTCCGGCGATGGAGTTCTTGAACCCCTGCTCGATGCCGGCGGGGCAGTCGATGATGACGTAGTCGTGGAGCTCCTTGAGGCCCTCGACCAGCTTCTTCATGTCATCGGGGGTGACCGCGTTCTTGTCGCGGGTCTGGGCGGCGGGCAGCAGGAACAGGCCCTCGACCCGCTTGTCGCGGATCAGCGCCTGCTTGAGCCGGCAGTCGCCCTCGATCACGTTGACGAGGTCGTACACGATGCGGTTCTCGAGGCCGAGGATGACGTCGAGGTTCCGCAGGCCGATGTCGGCGTCGACGACCGCGACCTTGTGCCCGTCGAGGGCCAGGGAGACGGCCAGGTTGGCCGACGTCGTGGTCTTTCCGACGCCGCCCTTCCCGGAGGTGATGACGAGGCACTCGGACATGGGGTCTCCAGCGTGGAGGGCGGGGATTGCGCAGTTGCGCGGGTGAAGGCGGGGGGATCCGTCGATGGATCCGGGGTGGAGGCGGGGGGCCTCCGGAGGGTCAGCGACGCGCGGCGCGCGCCATGCTCGAGGAGCGGTAGGGCTCGATCATGATCCGGCCGTCGCGGACCAGGGCCAGCTCGGGCCCGTCGCCGCGATCGTCCGAGGCGATCGCGATCTTCCGGCCGATGCGCAGCTGGGTGGGCTGCAGCTGAAGGCCGAGGATGAAAGCGGACTCATCGCCGGTGGCGCCCGCATGGGCGACACCCTTGAGCGCACCGAGCACGATGATGCTGCCCGACGCGGTGACCATGGCACCCGGGTTGACGTCGCCGAAGATGGTGACGTCACCGTCGAAGCGAACGGCGTTTCCGCTGCGCACCGTGCGATGCACTTGCAGGGTTCGGGTACCACCGGCGCTGCCGTCGAGGGTGACCTCGTCGGAGGGGTCTTCCGCCTCGGCGGCGTCGTCCGCACCGGCGGCTTCGGCCACGCCGGCCTCGCGCAGGCCGTCCGGATCCAGGTCGACCGCCTTGTTCTCCGCGGTGGATCCGTCGTCGGATCCGGGACCGGCATCGGGGACCGCCGGATCCGCGGCGCCGTCAGCGTCCTCGGGGGCTGTCGTCACGGGGGCAGGGGCCGCGACCAGCAGGTCGGGAACGGCGTCCTCGTCGACCATTGCGGCCTCGGGGACCGGGGCGCCGTCGACGAAGAGCTTCAGCTTGAGCTCGCGCTCGGCGAAGCGACGAACCGCGGCTTCGGTCGCGTACAGGCCGGTGATGGCGCAGCCACAGACGTCCTCGAGGTGGTGGATCAGGCGGCGCAGGTCGAAGAGGTCCACCGCGCGAGCACCCAGGTCCAGGCGTCCGGCGCGGCCGGAGAACGCCTCGCCCAGCGCGTCCTTCTCCGTGGTGACCAAGGTGCGCAGCTCCTCGAAGGACAGGTCGTCCGGCAGGACCAGCACGGGCACGGTGCTGTTCGGACCGGCCTCGTCCTCGCGCACGGCCAGTCCCGACGGGGCGGGCTCGGTCGGCACCTCGAGGTCGAGCGACTCCTTGGCCGGGGTCGCACCGTCGGTGACAGCATCGGCGCTCGACTCGACGTCGAGCGGTGCCTCTACGGGCTGGGACATGGCGGGGTCCATCGGAGGGGGGAGCGGGGAGGTGGCCGTGGGCCGGTGCCCGGGAGCCGGGCGAGGGGGGCGCGGGCGCGCCAGGGGAGGGGGGCCTTTGCAGGCTGGCTCTGCAGTGCGGTTCGAGGGGGACTCTCACGCGCGGAAGGCGTCGGATCGGAGCCGACAGTCGAGGAGGTTGTACCACGGTCGATCCGGAGGTGCCAGGGTGGCGCCTGCAAACGGCCGGAGATCCGCGCCCCCCAACGCGGCGACGGCGCCCGCCCGGGTGGGGCAGGCGCCGTCAGGAGCGGGCGCAGCGGGGCGGAGTTTCACCGCCCTGGCTCGGTCAGTAGCAGACCGGGAACAGGGTCAGGACGTCGAAGTCCTCGAAGGTGTCGTAGACGACGATGTCGACCGTGTAGTCGGGGTAGCCGCAGTCGAGCCAGGTGGACCGGCCGAGCCAGTCGCTGAAGTAGATGCCGGGCTCGTTGGTCTCGTAGAGCTCGAAGGACTCGACCAGGGTGCCGTCGAACTCGTCGTAGACGTCCGCCCACACCATGGTGATGTCGGAGAGCCCGTCGCGGTCGTCGACCTCGGCCTCGAAGTACCAGATGTCGTCGCGCTCGTAGCCGTCGTAGTAGCAGCCCGCGTCACCGTCCCAGATCTCGGGGGCGTAGTTGGTCACGACGACCGCTCCGCCACCTCCGCAGGTGCTGCAGCCCGGGTTGTCGTCCTCGATGACGATGCAGCCCGTGAGCGCGGTGGTGGCGAGGGCGAGAGCGGGCAGGGCCAGGTTGCGCAGGTTCATGGGAATCTCCTCGGCGTCGTCGGTTGCGGCGGCGGCCGCGGCGTCAGCGTCATGCACTCACACAGACGCGGGTGCAGGCTGTTCATTCGACACCGGTGGAGATTCTTGGGGGACGAGGGGATTGTGGGGGTTGGAGCGTGGTCGGGATCGCGTGCTTCGCGTAGCTTCAAGCAGGGGAGTGGCGGGCCGGTCTCTGGTCGCTGGTCGCTGGGGCCCGCTTCCATCGGGGGCCCGAGGCGGAGAGTCGTCGCGATCCGTGCAGGCACCCCCCGCGGCGAGTGCCGAGCTGCGTGGCCCAGGACGTTGGGAGTCACGGGATGTGGTCCTGGGTTCCCCGCACGAAGAGGGCCCCAAAGACCAGAGACCAGGGACCGCCCCGCCACCGCACTGCTCGCAGCAGCCCGACTCCCCGCCAGTCGCCGCCGCGCCGCGAGCGGGCGCACGAGATACCCGCCCCCCCATGCCACCTCGCACCCGCATCTCCCGCAAGGCCGCGCGCGCCTTGGCCTCTGGTCACCCCTGGCTCCTCGGCGAGCGTGTCGATGCGCCAGTCGGTGCGGTCGTCGAGCTCGAGTGTGATGGGGCGGTCGTCGCGTGGGGGCTCGCCGATCGGGGACGGATCACGGTCCGGGCGCTCGGACGCGGCGAAGCCCCCAGGGAGTCCATCGAGCGGGTGATCGCCGAGCGGGTCCGCCGGGCCGAGAACGTACGCACCCGACTGATGGACCCGCGGACCGACGCGTTCCGGGTCGTCAGCAGCGCGGGGGACGGACTGCCCGACCT
Source organism: uncultured Pseudomonadota bacterium (assembly GCA_937891875.1). Taxonomy (GTDB): domain Bacteria; phylum Myxococcota_A; class UBA796; order UBA796; genus REDI01. The sequence goes on from CALATR010000249.1 coordinate 13,346, forward strand.
GATCGTCGACCGCTACGGTGAGCTCGCCGTGATCCGTCTGTACTCGGCCGCGTGGGAGCCCCACCTGGACGCCATCGTCAGCGCGGTCGCGTCCCTGCCGTGGTGCACCACCGTCGGGCGGCGCCTGGGCGTGTCCCGGGTCGACGGCGGCGAGGGGCTCGAGGTCCTGCACGGACCGGATCCCGCGGATCTGCTGGTGGTGCACGAGGGGGACATGGCCCTCCCGGTCCGGCCCTATGTTGGGCAGA
>CALATR010000250.1 GCA_937891875.1 uncultured Pseudomonadota bacterium
CGACGGCATCGCCGAGCTGGCCTTCGACGTGGTCGAGCCACTGTAGGGGCGCAGCTACTTCGCGACTCCGAGCTCCTGGGCGTGGGCCAGGGCGCGGAGGTTCAGCAGCTCGGAGCCATCGCCGTCGATGCGGTTGGGCACGAAGTAGAACGCGCCGTTGACGCCTCCGTCGGCGTCTGGCTCGTCGTCGAACTGCATCGAGGGCTGGGCCTCCGCCTCCTCACCCAGCTGCAGGGCCGCAGTGAAGAGCGCGTCGTAGGCGGCACGTCGGCCCGCCTCGTCGCCGGTGAGCCGGACCGCGGTCACACACGGCCGGGGGTCGCAGCGCTGACCCAGGACCTCGACCGAGCCGCCCTCGACCACCAGGCCCGCCACCGTCGAGCTGACGTCCTGCGGGTCGATCGCCGCGGGCTCGAAGCTCGCCGAAGCCAGGCGTTCCATGCGCTCCTTCGCCAGCTCTCGCTGGATCTCGGCCCGCCGCTCGCGACGGGCCTCCGGAGTGAGCTCCCCGGACGGGTCGTCGACGGCGCCACCGCCGTGCGCGCCGTCGGCAGTGCCCGCGCTCGACGCGGGATCCATCGGCGCTCCGTCCGCGCTCGCCGTGGAGCTGGCCTCGGACGCTCCCGGACCCAGCCAGGCCCAGCCGGCCACGCCCAGGGCGACCACGCCGAGCACGGCCACGACGATGACACCTTCGCGTACGCCTCGCTTCACGCTGTCCTCCAGACAAGGAGCGCCCGGCCGGACCAGCCGACCGGGCGCGTGGGAACCACAGGGAGACTACTTGCTCTCGCCGCCCTTGCCCTTGCCGCCGCCACCGCCGGGGTTCACGACCTCGGTGGAGCAGGTGACCGAGCTCTCGTTGCCCGAGTCGTCGGTCGCCGTGACGGTCCACTCGATGATGTCGCCGACGCCGCCGGAGTCATCGATGGTCAGGGTGTCGTCCTCGAAGGAGACGACGCAGGACTCCTTCTTGTCGATCCGGCGGCCGGAGCCGTTGATGGTCCAGCAGTCGTAGGAGGTGACCTCGACCACGTCGCTGCCGCAGTTGTCGTCCACGGTGGCGGTGAAGGAGATCGACGCATCCGGCGGGATGATCGTGGCCGGCGCGTTGCAGGTGATCTCCGGCGGGGTCACGTCGACGACGGTCACCGTGGCCGAGCAGCTGTCGGTCTCGCCCCAGGAGTCCTCGACCTCGAGGGTGACCTCGGTGTCGCCGAGACCGTAGTCGCAGGTCGGGAACTCGGTGATGGTGATCTCGTCGTCCTCGTCGGGGTCATAGCTGCCACCGTCGATGGAGCCGCAGGCGGAGCAGGACGCATCCGCGTACAGCACCTGATCCTCGCAGACCGCGACCGGCGGGGCGTTGCAGGACTCGAGCTCCAGGGTGACCGACTGGGTGCCGATGACCGCGCCGTCGCCGACGATGTCGATGGTGCCCTCGATGGTCATCGGGACCTCGCCGCAGATGCCCTCGAACTCGATGTCGAAGTCGTCCTCGAAGTCGGCGGACAGGTCGATCGGGCCGTAGCTGGCGGGCGAGATGCTGTTGATGTAGTCGAGCAGGTTGGCGGAGGGCTCGGCCGTCAGCGCGTTGATCTCGCTCACCTCGGCGTCGACCAGGTCGATGATGGTGTCGACGATGTCGCTCGAGGTGATGCCGGAGGTGTAGCTGCCGCCGGTGGCGGTCGTGATCCGGGTCGCCTGGCCCGACGTACCGCCCGGGGTGCCGCAGGCCGTCCGGTAGTCGCTGGCGGACCGGGTCGGGTCGTCGTTCAGGTCGTTGGTGAAGCCGGTCCGGGTGCCGATGGCGATGACGGTGATGTCCTCGTCCACCAGGGCGCTGGTCAGGCTGGACTCGGTGATGTCGTACGACAGACCGGAGATCGCCGAGCACACGGAGTCGTGGGC
>CALATR010000251.1 GCA_937891875.1 uncultured Pseudomonadota bacterium
CACCTGCTGCAGCGGCGCAGCCATGGCCCCCGCCATGCTCGCCAGGCCGCCCTCCTCCTGCATGGCGGACAGCGCGTCCATGCTGGAGCAGCCGAACACCAGGGTCGCGTCGTCGCGGATCTCGTCGGGCAGCTCGACGGCGGTGGCGGTGAGGGCGAGCAGGAGGGGCAGCATCAGGGACTCTCGGCGGGAGGGACCGGGCGGAGGTCGGTGAGGATGGCGTCGTCCAGGAGGGTGATCGTCCCCATCAGATCGAGCGGAGCTCTTCGTCGAATGCGGATTCCAGGCGCATTGGCATCCGCCCCCATGCCGGCGAACCAGGAGGTCCCCCCGGGCTCAGACAGCCGGTCGAGGCGCTCCCGGGAGGTGGACAGCCAGATGTGCTGGTCGGTCGCCGCGGCCCACACCCAGCCGATGCGGGGATCCTCGATGCCGATGGCGCCACCCTGCTTCCGGATCGCGAGGCCCTCGTCCTTCGCCCCTCGCCGGATCGCGCGGAGCACACGCTTCAGCCGGACCTCCGAAGCCACCGGGATGATGACGCCCAGCTCGGGGCCGAGCGGGGTGTCCCAGACCGCGAACTCGATGCCGGGCGCCATGTGGAAGGGGAGATCGGCATCGCCGGGATCCATCGGGAACAGCTCGATCGTGCGCAGGTCCACGTTGATCCGGACGGCCATCGCGGGCGGATCGGTGCTCGCGCCGATGGGATCGGTGCTCGCGGGGGTACCGGGCGAGGCCACGGCGGCGAACTGCTCGACCAGCTCGTCCGGCAGGCCGGTCCCGGCGGCGTCCATCCGCACCAGCAGCAGGCGCTGCCCGTCGACCCCGATGGCCTGCACGCGGGCACCGCCACCGACCGGACCGTGGCCGTCCGCGAACGCGATGGCGCAGCCGCCCTCCCAGCCGTCGACGGTGCGCACCAGCAGGTCCCACGCATGGGTGGGGGGCCCGGGCGGCACGTCGGCGTCCGCAGAGACGAGCTCGCCGTGGCGGGTCCAGTCGACCTGGAAGCGGAACGTGCCGACGGCCTCGTCGAGCGCGTCGTCATCGACATCGGAGTAGAAGACCAGCTGGGCGAAGCGAGGTCCACCCTGGTCCGGGGCCGACAGGGTCCAGAACGGGCGCGCGGGGTCCATGCGACCCTGGCGGTACAGGTCCACGTAGCTGCGCCAGAGGTCGCCGTCGGGGTGCGCAGAGACGGCCTTCAGCGCCTCGAGGCTGGTGCAGTGCCCGCCAAAGGCCGCGTCGGTCCGTACGATCTCGGGGATCTCCACGGGCGATCCCGCGAGCGCCACCCAGCTGACCAGCCCCCCGAGAAGCACCGGCTACTCGTCGCCGTCGTCGCCGATCGCCTCGACCGGGCAGTTCTCCATGGCCTCGTAGCACTGGGCCATCTCTTCCTCGTTCTCGGGCTGCTTGAAGCAGATGTCGTGATCCTCGTCCTTCGAGATCCTGAAGTTCTCGGGTGCGGCGTCAGAACACACCGAGCAGAGGATGCACTCCTCATCGACGTAGAACTTGCCGGGCACGTTGTCGTGCCACTTCATCGACTTGTCGCCCATCGGATTCCTCCAGAGCGGGGAGCCTACCCCTCGCACGGCTCTCATGCATGCGGGTGCAACGCCTGCCTACAGGCCCTGGCCCTTCGCGGCCCGGTGCAGCTGGGGCCAGGTGTCGTCCGCGGTACCCAGCAGGTGCTCCAGCAGGCGGACGAACGTGCCGTAGCCGAGCCCATCCCCGAGGTGCAGCTCCGCGGACAGCAGGATGTCCCCCGAGTCCGGATCCAGCTGGAACTTGCCGATCAGCAGGTCGTAGTTGAGGGCTGCGAGCTTGACGAGGAGCAGCACCACCCCGCGGCTGTCCGGGGCATCGTCGAGGCGGAGGTAGTCGTGGGTGGCGAGGAAGAGCACCTTCGACTTGGGGAAGTGCTGGACCGTCACCGTAAAGTCGGCGTTCCTGCCGTCATATTCGAGCTCCAGCACCGAGCTGGGGCCGTCGCCGCGGCGGGAGTGGATGAAGCCCGCGCGGTCGAGCCAGCCGGCCACCACGTCCAGGTCGACGTCCTGCACGAAGTCGGCGCTGTCCGGCACCTGGGCCTCGAGCTTGTCGACCTGGGTGCGGAGCCGCTCGTTCTCGGCCTGCAGCACCTGGTTCTCGAGGCGCAGCAGGCGCTTGCTCGCACAGCCGGTGGCGCCGAGGACCAGCGCGGCTGCGGCGAGGAGCGTCAGGAGCCCTGTGCGCGAGACCCGGGCAACCGCCATCAGAGCCCGGCGTCGCGGCTGATCCGCGTGGTGTGGATGTCGCCGGTGAACTCGTTGGCGATGATCGTGCCCTTGAAGGCCAGATCCAGGTCCTCGCCGGCGAGCGTACCCTCGGTGGGGAAGGCGATCGGGAAGCTGAAGACCTCGGCGGTGACGTCGCCGTCGACTGCGCCCTGATCGAGTGTGCTCTCGACGGTGAAGTCCAGCGGCAGCTCGAAGTTGTTGAGGCGGATGAGGCACTCGGCGGTGCCGTCCACGACCTCCCCGTAGGGATCGACGATCAGCACCGCGCCGCCCGCGCAGGAGACCGGGACCTGCTGGATGGTGGTGCCGCCGGACAGGGTGCCGACGTAGGTGCCTGCGGCTTCGGCCTGGACGAGCACGCCGCCGACGGTGTGGGCGAGGCGGTTGCCGTTGGGGAGCTCCACCTCGGCGGTGAGGTCGTGGATGCCGACGTCGATGGTGGCGTCGTCGAAGGAGAGGCCGTCGGGGGTCCACTGGGGGTCGACGCTGGAGTCCCAGGTCACGTCGAAGTCTTCGTCCAGGACGGTGCCATCGGCGGCGTAGACCTCCGCCTGGAAGCGGTGGGTCTCACCGAGAGGCAGAAAGCTGGCCGACGCGGGCTGCACGATGCGCAGGGACGCGCCCTCGTACATGGACCAGTCGGGCTCGGTGTCGGCATCGGTGTCGGTGTCGAGGTCGCCGATGCCGATCTCGCCGCCGCAGGCGACGATCAAGAGGGGCAGGGCCAGGATGAGTCGGGACATGGCGCCTCCACGCGTCCCGTGAGATTACCGAGTCCTACGGGCTCGTGCCAGATCCGGCGCGATGGACCCGCCGTGGCCGGGATCGCGTGCCAGGCGTGCGGTCGCGTCACACGGTGGAGTCCCAGCCCGTTAGGACCAGCGACCCGACGGCGGAGGCAGCATGACGGTGGTGGACGCGCGCGACCTGGAGCGGACCTACGGCTCGTTCAAGGCCCTGGACCGCGTGTCCTTCTCGATCGAGGCCGGGCACATCGTGGGGCTCCTGGGTCCGAACGGCGCGGGCAAGTCCACGACCATGAAGATCCTCACCGGCTACCTCGCGCCCACCGGCGGCAGCGCCACCGTGTGCGGGCACGACGTGCTCACCGACTCGGTCCGCGTGCGCGAGAACATCGGCTACCTGCCCGAGTCCGCGCCCATCTACGACGACATGACGGTCAAGGGCTTCCTGGAGTTCGTCGGGCGCACCCGCGGGCTGGGCACCGCCGGTCGCTCCCGGGCCATCGGGCGGGTGCTCGAGGAGTGCGGCCTCGAGGATCGCGTGCACCAGCGCGTCGGCACCCTGTCCAAGGGCTACCGCCAGCGCGTCGGCCTGGCCCAGGCCCTGCTCCACGAGCCCAAGCTGCTCATCCTGGACGAGCCGACCAACGGCCTGGACCCCAACCAGATCATCGAGATTCGAAGCCTGATCCGGCGCGTCGGCGAGACCCGCACGGTCATCCTGTCGACCCACATCCTCTCCGAGGTGCAGGTCACCTGCGACCGGGTCGTCATCATCCACCAGGGCCGCAAGGTCGCCGACGGCGCCACCGAGGACGTCATCGCCGCGACCAGCGGGCACCGGGTGTCCGTGGGCCTCGCGCCGGGCAAGGTCCAGGTCTCCGACGCCGAGGTCGTCGCCCAGCTGCAGGCGATCGCGAACGTCGACCACGCCCAGGCCGTCGCCGCCGACGGGGACATCCGCCGCTTCACCCTGCACGCGGGCGACGACGTGCGCCGCGAGGTCTTCCGCTGGGCGGTCGCCCGGGGGCACGAGCTGGTCGAGCTCGCGGGCGAGCGCTCCAACCTGGAGGAGGTCTTCCTGCGCCTGACCGAGGGAGCCGACGCCCTGGGTGCCCAGGACGCCGAGCCCGACGCCGAGCCGGTGACCGCCGATGCCTGAGCCGTCCGGCGCCACCTGGGTCGTCGGGACTGCCGGTCACGTCGACCACGGCAAGACCTCGCTCATCCGCGCGCTGACCGGGGTGGACCTGGACACGCGCCCGGAGGAGCGCAGCCGCGGGATCACCATCGCGCTGGGCTTCGTCCCCCTGGACCTGCCCGACGGACGCCGGGTGGCCTTTGTCGACGTGCCCGGCCACGAGCGGCTGGTCCGCACCATGATCGCCGGCGCCACCGGCATCGATGCGGCCCTGCTGTGCGTGTCGTCGCAGGACGGGGTGATGCCGCAGACCCGGGAGCACCTCGCCATCCTGCAGCTGCTGGGCGTGGAGCAGGGCGTCATCGCCCTCACCAAGGCGGATCTGGTCGACGAGGAGCTGCTGGAGCTGGCCGCGGAGGAGATCGCCGAGGAGGTGGAGGGCACCTTCCTCGAGGGCGCGGCGATCGTGCCGGTGAGTGCCGTGAGCGGCGCCGGCCTGGACCAGCTCAAGGCCGCACTATCCGCCTTGAACGTCACTCAGGACGAGGTCGCCGGCCCGTTCCGTCTGCCGGTGGACCGCTCGTTCTCGCGCTCGGGCTTCGGCACGGTGGCCACCGGTACGGCCTGGTCGGGCACCCTCTCGGTCGGGGACGCCGTCACCATCCTGCCCGCCGGCAAGACGGCCCGGGTCCGCGGCCTGCAGACCCACGGGCAGGACGCCGATGTGGTGCGCGCGGGCTGGCGGGTCGCGGTCAACCTGTCCGGCATCGACGTGGACGACGTGCCCCGCGGGGTGGTGCTGACGACCGGCAGCGTGCCGTCGACCTCGATGATCGACGTCACCCTGCGCCTGCTCGACGCGGCCCCCGAGCTGGACGATGGCGCTGCGGTGCGCTTCCTGGTCGGCACGGCGGAGGTGCTGGGCAAGGTCCACCTGGCCGAGGACGCCGACACCCTCGTGCCCGGCGCGGAGGTCGTCGCCCAGGTCCGCCTGGACGAGCCCGTGCCCGTGCTGCCCGGCGACCGCTACGTGCTGCGCCGCACGTCACCCATGGACACCCTGGGAGGCGGCGTGGTGGTCGATCCGTGGGCCCCCCGCCTGCGCCGCAAGACCCGCGAGCGCCACGGCCAGCAGATCCGACGCCTCCACGCTGGCGATCGCCGCGTGTGGCTGGAGCGCGCCGCCGAGGTCAGGCTCACGGCCGCCGAGTGGCACAGCCGGCCCGGCGCCACCGACGATCTCGGCCGCGTGCTCGGCGATCGTCGGTTCGCCACCAGCGTCATCGCCAAGCTGGAGGGGGTGCTGATCAACGCGGTCGAGCGCCACCACACCGAGCGCTCGCTCCTGCGGGGAGCCGGTCGCCGAGAGCTCCTGCGCGGCCGCCTCGGGCACCTGGACGCGAAGATCTTCGACGCGCTGGTCCGGCGCCTGGTCGACGCCGGCGCGCTCGAGATCGAGGGCAAGCTGGTGCGCCGCGCCGGGTTCGTCCCCGCCCTGGACCCCGGTCAGAAGCAGCGAGCCGACGCCCTGCGCAAGGCCTTCGCCGCCGCTGGCCTCGAGGGCCTGACCCTGAAGAAGGTGTTCGAGGTCGTGTCCGGCGACGACGTCGAGGACCTGGTGCACTGGCTCGACCACGAGGGCGAGCTGGTCGCGGTGCCCCAGGCGGGCTGGCTCGACGCCAAGGCGGTCGCCACGCTGAAGGGGCGGTTGGTCGCCCACTTCGAGGGGTCGGACCTGCTCGATCCGCCGGCGTTCAAGGACCTCACCGGCCTGCCCCGTCGCGTCGCCATCCCGCTGCTGGAGTGGATGGACGCCCAGGGCTGGACCCGCCGGGTCGAGGGCGGCCGGGTGTCTGGCGAGGCGCTCACGGGTTGAGGTCGGTCAGTCCCTGGAGCAGGCTCGACAGCAGGTCGCCGATCCCCTCGGCCACGCTTCCGAGCATCCAGGCGCCTTCGCCGACTGCCTCCAACCCGTCCCCGGCGAGCTCGACCCCGGTCGCGGCGGCGTCCACGGCGTCCACGGGATCATCGACGACGACATCCGCGGCCACCCACCCCGCGGTCTGGGCCAGATCGCTGTCGACCGGCACCCGCTGGCGGCGCGGCGGGTCCTGCGCGGATCCGCCGATCCGATGCAGCAGCACGCCGCGACAGGACTGGCACGCGTCGGCGGTGACCGAGTCGCTGCTGACCTCCCGGGTGGCGCCGCCGCAGCGCGGGCAGGGCGGACCCGCCACCTCCGAGCCCAGCGCGAGGACCATGACGTTGTAGGCCAGCCTGCCGGTGGGCCCGTCCCAGGCGTCCAGCTCGCCGCTGTCGAAGAAGATGGTGTCGCAAGCCCGACAACGGTCGATCTCGACCCCGCGCTCCTCGACGACGTCCATCGGGCTGCCGCAGGTCCCGCAGTGCATCGACGCACCTCCGTCGGTGGGGTCTAACGACACCAGGCCTGCACCTGCGCCACGTGTGTCAGCCGAAGCACCCGGCCAGCAGCCCGACCGCCTCGCTGAACACCACCGGCGACACCTCGGACCACGGCACCTCCGCAGCCACCCGGTGCAGGGCCAGCGGGCCGGCGGTGTGCTGCTCGTTCTCGCCGGTCGCGACCCAGGGCTCGAAGAAGACCTGGGCGAAGACGCCGTCCCCGACGTCCCACTGCACGCCGGTGAAGCCGTACTGGTCGTAGTCCAGGGGCTTGAAGCCCTTGCCCAGCAGGCTGCGCAGCGCGCCCGACGACGCGGTGCGATCGGCCCAGCGGATCACCTTGTGGCCGAGCAGCTCGGCGGGGGTCGGCGTGAGCGTGGGGCGGCCCAGCTGGGCGAAGGGCTGGATGAGCTCGAAGTCGGCGAAGACGTCGCTCCAGGCGGCCAGGGTCGGGGCGTCCAGGAGCACCGGGTGCGCGACGGTCAGGCGCCTGCCGGTGAGGTCGACCGGGGCGTCGTCGACATCCACCACCTCGCGCTCGGCGGTGATGAAGCACGTCCCGACGGGGCCGTCGTCGCCGACGATCGCCCACACCAGGCGGGAGGCCAGGGTGCTCGTCACGGGATGATCGACGAAGTACGCCTGGAACTCGGCGGCGGTCACCAGGCGCTGGTCGACCATCATGCGCTCGAGTCGGCGCACCTGCTCGCTGGCGATCGCCTTGGCCTGCTTCTTCAGCGCCTTGAACCGCGCCGCGGCGAGCTCCGCCAGGTCGGGATCGTCGGACTGGCTCGGTCGGGGCGTGCCCCGGAGGCGCTTGCCAGCGCCGTCCCGGAGGACCGGCGTGAGGGTCTCGTCGAAGTCGACCGTGAACTGTCGAGGTCCGAAGTCCAGGATCCGGTCCTCGGGAGCGTCCAGGCCCAGGGTGGGCACGCAGCGGTCGGCCAGGGACTCGTCGGTGAGTCCGCGCGCGCGGGCAGCGGCCTGGATGCGGCGGGTGGCCTCCTCCTTCAGCCCCTTGGTGCGGGCCTTCTGGCTGATCCGATACAGCGCGCCCAGGGCTTCGTCGGTGCCGATCCGCTCGAGGACGTACAGGGCGTGCACGGCGCGGGCGCTCGCCTTCTGGCTGGGCCAGGTCATGGCGGCCCGACCCAGGATGCCGACCAGCTCGGAGTCGCCGAACGGACCCAGGCAGCGCAGGCACCAGCTGGCCTTGCCCGCGGCACCCGCCTGGTGCCACTGCAGGAAGACTGCCCACGAGAACCGGCGTAGGGACTCCGGATCACACGCATCCAGCACCTGGTCGAACCCGGCATACCGGGGCGCCAGCTCCGCGAGGGAGCACAGCTCCAGCAGGGCCTTGCGAGCCTTGGCCGGGAGATCTCCGCCTGCGCGCAGGGTGACCGGGGGCAGGGCGTCGAGGTCGAGGAAGCCTGGCAGACGGGGGATCTTCGCGGGAAGCGCCGCCTCGGGGTCGAACGCCAGGATCCGCTCCGCGAGCGCACGGGCAGGCTCGCCGTAGCGGTCGAGGGCCTCGGCGAGGGCGTCGGGGTGCTGCTCGTGCACCAGGGCCAGCCACTCCCGGGCGTGGTCTGGAGCGCCGTCCGCGACGGCGAGGGGCACGACGACGTGGGCGGCGTGGCGGGGGAAGCGCGCCGTCCAGTCCTCGACCAGCGGGCGGCGGTTCTTCTGGCGGAACGCCTCCAGCAGGATCGGCCCCGCCTCGGTGGCCCCGACCTGCAGCAGCGGGGGGTACAGCGGGCTCGGCTGCTGGGGATGATCGGCGATCATCCGGCTGATCACGGCGTCGGGCGCCCGGGCGATCAGGGCCGCGTGCTCCTCCCAGGACGCTCTCCAGCGGATGGGCATGTCGCGGAGCGCGCGGGCGATGTTGGCGTCCGTCTGTGGGATCAGCTCCTGGACCAGCAGCCCTTCCTCGCCGGGCCGGAGCGGGCGGTCCCAGCGGGTGTCGGTGGTGTGGCTCTGCCGGTCGGCCTCGGACCAGCCGAGGTCCAGGGGCAGGTGGACGGGCTCCACTTCCGCGCCGGGAAAGCCGGTGTGGCGCTTCTTCTTGTCCCGCCACGGCGGGCGGGCGAGCACGTCGGGTACGGCGCTGGCGGCGGCGGTCTCACCGGGGGACTCGGGCAGGGCGTCGGCGATCCGTCGGCGACCGATGGGTCCCAGCGGCAGGGCGCGCGCCAGCTCCGGGTGTTGGTGGGCGAGGTCGCGGAGCAGGGCCAGAGCGGCGACTTGTGGAGATTCGAGGGTGGCGATGCCCTCCATGGCCGCGCGGGGGTGGGCGCGCAGGTGGGCCTCGGCCAGCTCCTTGCTGGAGAACACCTCCAGCGCGTCGGCCAGCAGCTGACTCACCTCGACCCCGTCGAAGCCGGTGAGGGCCCGGGTGGCGTGGAGCGCGTTCTCCTGGCTGCCGGCGATCAGGCGCCGGAGGTGGGGCAGGGCCTTGTCCAGGCCGACGCGGTGGGGCCAGTGGATGGCCTCGGGGTAGGCGTAGCCCTTGTGGTCGGCGAGGCGCCGGCGGATCGCCCGGCGCAGGAGGGCGTCGTCGGCGATGAAGTCGAGGTGTCCCGCGGCCAGCCCCACCGGGTCGTCGGCCTGGGCGAGGAGCTCGTCGTGCCAGGTGCGCAGCTCGAGGGCGCGGGCGAGATCGGCCTTGGACTCGACGGGCAGGTGGGTCTGCCTGCGGGCGAGGGTCACCAGCTGCACCCGCTCCTGGGGGGTGGCGGCGCGGTTCAGCCCAGCCAGGAAGCGTGCGTGGGCCACGGTCAGCCGTGCCCCGGGGTCGAACCGCAGGGCCGCGTTGGTTGCGTCCACCTCCCGCAGGCGCAGCACCACCTCCGCCGCGCGAAGCCGACCGTGCAGCGCCGCGGTCGCGGTGAGGACCAGGTTTGTCGGGTAGTCGTAGGTGTAGAACGACAGATCGTGGTGGTGGAACTCGATCCTCGCCATGGCCGCGAGGACGTCGGTGTCGCTGGGCAGGGTCCGCCGGGGGGTGGACCCGGCGTCCAGCGCGGCCAGCGCCTGGAGCTGCAGGTCGGGAGCGGCGGAGCGGGGCAGGAAGTGCTTCCAACGCCGCGGTTCGTCGCTGCCGCTGAAGTGCGTGCGCAGGGCGGCCAGGTGGTCCAGCGCCTCCTCGGTGCTCCACGCGGGCAGGGCCGGCGCCAGGCCCGGCGGCTCCTTCAGCGGACGGGTGACGTGGTGGTCGAGCGTCTCCATGACTCCCCCAGACTCGTGGTTGCTGGCGCGGGCTGACCCTACCGACAGCGGGCCTGCACTTGGGTGATCGCCTCGCTGAAGCCGATCGGTGGTACGTCGCGGGAGGTCACGGCGTTGTCCCCGCGGAGGAAGTGCACGCTCGACAGCGTGTGCTGCTGGTCCTTGTCGCGGTCGACGGGCGGGCTGGCGGTGACTCGGGCGCTGATCCCGTCGCCGACGTCGCGCTCGAGGACCGAGAACCACATCCCGTCGTAGTCGATCGCGCGCCAGCCGCGGCCCATGAGGCTCTGGGTGCTCCGGGTGGACGCAGTCAGACCCTGCCATCGATTGATCTCGGACCGACCGAGCTCCTCTTCCGTGGGGCGGGCCACCGGACGGGCGAGCTGGGGGAAGGGCTGGAGCAGCTCGTAGTCGGCGAACAGCTCGGACCAGGTGGCGACGAGCGCCTCGGGCAGCTGAACCGGATGGGGCAGGCCGACGCGGCCGGTGGCGGGCAGCTCGACCGGCTCCTCCTCGGCGTCCACGCATTCGTGCTCGGCGGTGATGAAGAAGGTCCCGGCCAGCGCGCCGTCGGGGTCGAAGGTGGCCCAGACCAGGCGCTGGCACAGGTGGGTCATCAGCGGATGATCGGCGAAGAAGCGCATGAAGTTGTCGTTCGCCAGCGTGCGCTGACCCAGCATGAGCGCCTGGAGTCGGCCGATCTGCTCCTTGGAGACGGCCTTGGCCTGCTTCTTCAGGTCCTTGAAGCGGGCGACCGCCAGCTCGGCCCGGTCGGGGTCGTCGCCCTTGCGCGGACGGGGGGCGCTCTTCTTGAGCTTGCCGTCCTCGTCGCGGAGGAAGGGCACGAGCGCCTCGGTGAAGTGCACGCTGAAGCGGCGTGGGCCGTAGTCGAGCACCAGGCTGCCGGGCTCATCGAGGCCCAGGGTGGGGGTGCAGCGATCGGCCAGCTCCTCCTCGGTGAGGTCGCGTCGGGCGGCGATGTTGGCGATCCGCACCCCGGCGTCTTCCTTGAGACGCTTGGTCCGACCCTTCTGGGCGATCCGGTACAGCATGGCGATCGCCTCGTCGTTGCCGATGCCCTCGAGGATCGCGAGGCCGTGCAGGGCCCGGGCGCCGAGCTTCTGACTGGGCCAGCGGGCGGCTGCCTCGCCCACCGGCCAGACGGCGTCCTCTCCGCCGAAGTGGGCGAGTGAGCGGAACATCCAGCTGTGCTTGCCCGCGCCGCCGTCGGCGAGCCACTGCATCGCCAGCGCCCACGAGAACGCCGCCAGCGAGTCGGGGGTGCACGCCCCGGCGACCTGCTCGAAGCCGGCATACGGCGGGTTCATCTCGGACAGGCTGCACAGCTCGATCAGGGTGTCGACGGCCGCGTCGGACAGGGTGCCGCCGGAGCGGAGCACGACCGGGGGCAGCCGCTCGCGGTCGATGAACCTCGGAGACCTGGGGACCTTCTTCTTCGGCAGCCGGGTGAGCGGGTCCACGGCGATGATCTGCCCGGCGACGCGCCGTGCTTCCTCCCCATAGTGGGCGAGCGCCTCTTCCACCGCGTCCGACGCCTGGGCGTGCAGCATGCGGAGCAGCTCCCGGGCGTCCTCGGTGGCGTCGGCCGCGACTGCGAGCGGCACCAGACCGAACGCAGCATGGCGGGGCCAGGTGAGCATCCAGCCGCGGATCCGGCGCTGGCGGGACTTGAGCCGGTAGGCCTCGACCAGGCGGGGCACCTGCTGGGTGGAGCCGATGGTGTAGAGGATCTCGAGCACGTCGGAGAGCCACTCGTCGTCCTCGCGGATCAGGCGAGCGAGCACGGCGTCCGGGTCGCGGGCCAGCATGGAGCGCAGCCACCAGTCGCCCTCGGACCAGTCGATGCGGCGGTTCTGCAGGGCGTCGTCGAAGCGCTCCCGACTGCACTGGTGCAGCAGGTAGGTCGCGGCGAACGCGCCGGGCCACGGGCTCCGGTCGGTGTCGAGCTTGTCGACCAGCAGTTGCTGGCGTTCCTCCTCGGTCCAGCCGAAGTCGGCCGGCAGGTGGTGGGGCGTGAGGGCGACCGCGTCGAAGGTGGGCGCGACCCGGTTCTTCCGCCTCCAGGGCGGGTCGCGCAGCACGAGGGGCAGGTCGGCGTTGGCAGCGAACTCGCCGCGGTCGTCGGGCAGCAGGCAGGAGGCGATCCGCTGGCGGGCGACGGCGCTGCCGGGGATCCTCCGGGCCAGGTCGGGATCGCGGGTCGCGAGGTCGAAGAGCAGGGCCCGGGCGGCGAGGGTGAAGGGTTCGACCGAGGCGAGGGCCTCCAGCGCGACGCGGGGGTGCTCGCGGAGCCAGCCAGGGATCTCGTCGCGCACGCCGGGAGTGTCGAGGTGGCCGATGGCGAGCCTGGCGGACTGCACAGACAGGATCTGGCGCAGACCCTTCCACACCGTCGCGATCTGCCACTCGTCCAGGCCAGGCACGATCTTCTCGAACACGCGCAGGCTCGCCTCGAGGCCGAGGGTGTGAGGCCACAGCGGGACGGCCCACAGGAACTGCGTCCCGCCGGCCTCCCCGAGCGTCTGCAGGATGAACGCGACATCGCCGGTGCAGTCGACGAACTCGCGCGCGTCCACGTGGGCGGGATGGGCCGCCAGGATCCGCGCGACGGCGTCCCGGTCGTCCACGGCGCGGGCGAGGAAGGCGCAGAACTCCGGGCTGGCACCGTCGCCGGCGATGCGGACGGCCTCGCGCATGCGCTGCTGCTCCTCCGAGCTCGCTCCCAGGTACACCGCCTGCACATGTCGGGAGTAGTACTGGAGCCTCACGTCGCCGAGCACGGCGGACTGCGGTCCGAACTGCTGGTGGCGCGCCAGCAGGTCACTGGCCGGCTCGGCGAGCTCGATGAGACGGGCGGCGCCCCGCAGCGCGGCGATGATGGGCAGGAGCTCCTGCGGTTGCCGATCATTGCCGAGCGCCTGCCAGTGCGCGAACTGGAGCACCCCGAACACGGCCGCCAGCTCCAGCAGGTCGGTCGGCAGGTCCGCGCCCGGTGTGGACAGGACCTCCAGCGCCTGCAGGGCCAGCGAGTTGCCGCGCGATCGTGCTTGATCGAGGTTCATCCTCGTCCATGGCCGCGAGGCGATGCTGGCCTGGAGCGCGGTCAGCTCGGCGCGCGCCTCCTCCGGCGACGGCACCGGCGTCACGGGCCAGGGCGGCGCATCGGTCAGCAGGCGCGGGACGTGGGGCGGCAGCAGGTCGGACACGGATCCCCCATTGGAGTGCGACCGGGCCACGATAGCGGACGGTGACCGCGGCCGGTGGGCGTGCCTGGTGACGATCGCAGCACCGGCGTGCGGCGCGCTCCCACCTCGATTAGCCGCACAGTCGCTCCCATGGAGGCGAGACGATGCTGATCCCCCGGACCCACATGTGTGGCGAGCTGCGCAGCTCCCACGTCGGTCAGACTGTCACCCTGCAGGGCTGGGCCGCCTCCGTTCGCGATCGCGGCGGCGTGGTCTTCCTGGTCCTGCGCGATCGCGCCGGCAACGTGCAGGTGACCCTGGATGATCGGTGCCCGGCCGACGCCATCGCCGCCTCCAAGGACGTGCGCCTCGAGTACGTGGTCCAGGTCCAAGGAACGGTCGAAAAGCGCGCTGGAAAGGCCAACACGGACATGGAGACCGGCGAGATCGAGGTCCTCGCGACCGCGGTCGAGATCCTGTCGACCACCCCGCCCATGCCCTTCCAGCTCGATGAGCGCGGCACCGAGGCCAGCGAAGAGGTCCGCCTCAAGTACCGCTACCTGGACCTGCGCCGCCCCGCGCTGCAGAACAACCTGCAGGTGCGCCACAAGGGCTCGCTCGCCGTGCGCAACTTCCTCGACCAGCAGGGCTTCGTCGAGGTCGAGACCCCCATCCTGACCCGCTCCACCCCCGAAGGCGCCCGCGACTA
>CALATR010000252.1 GCA_937891875.1 uncultured Pseudomonadota bacterium
CGCCACACTCTGCCCTTGTGGTACTGACCGGCGCCGCTGGGCGCTCCACCGGCTTCCCCGTACTCGAGCTTCTCGTGGGTGCGGGTCGCGGTCACGCCGGCGCCCTCCTGGACCTTCAGTGCGGTCGGTCTGCGAAGCTCATCATACTCCGAGTGCACACAGACCGGCCCCTCACGCCAGACCCGGATCGGTTGGCCATCGACCGCGACATGCGCCCAGGTCACACCCGCGTCGGCCGAGGTCGACCGCATCGGGCGGCCGATCATGTCGTACTGCTCCTCCTGGTCGTTGTAGGCCGACGTGGCCGAACGCCCCTTCTCTCCCTGGACCGCCAACACGAACCCCTGGAGGCTGACTGCCAGGGTCGTCTGGTACGTCGTACCGCTGCCCAGGTCCTCGATGGACACGATCGCGCGCCCGAGCGCGTCCATGTGGGTGATGCCAGGGGTCTCCTTGTGCGCGAGCGAGAGGGTCGCCGCGCGCTGATTCTCGGTCGAGGGCGTCGGTGTCGCAGTCGCCTTCCGCGCGTTGTGCCAGTCGCTGTCTTCGACGTTGTCCGCCCCATCCCAGGCCTCGGAGCGCCACGGGTCGAAGAACGCCGTGCTGAACGTGCCGTCCGGCAGGTCGACTCGGATGTTGCGGCCCAACGGATCGTAGGTCAGGACCGGGGTCACCCCCCACTCGACCAGGTTGTCGTCGTCCTCGTACTCGTACGTGTCCGAGAAGAACGGCTCGAACTGCTTGATCGGGTTGCCCTTGTTGTCGACGATGGTGCGGCCGGTTCCGATCCAACGCGGATCAGCGTGCGCGTAGAGGAGCTCGCCCGTGGTGCCATCAAAGACGAGGTTGCCGCTCCCATCGCGCTCGGGGGCATCGCCGGGCTCGGCCTGGACCTTCGTCATGACCACGCCGCCGCCGCCGTCACTGTAGGCGTACTGCTCCTGGAACCCGGCGACGCCGTGGACCTTGCGTTGCTCGACCTTCACGCGGTTGGGCACGCCGGTCGTGTAGTAGCGGTCGACCTCGTAGGTGAACTGCGCCGTGGGGGCGGACAGGGTGTCGCCCTCGGAGGCTGTTCCCAACACCGCCATCGCCGTGACACGGCCCAATGCGTCAAACGCTGCCTGCTGCTTGGCGCCATTGGGGTCTTTGACCTCCCAGGGAGCGAGCACCCGGTAGTCGTGCTGTGCTTCCACCACGTTCGCGTTCGTCGTCAACGCGTCGGTGATGGAGCTGACGAACACGCCATAGCTGTCGTAGGTGACGCTCGTGGTGTTGCCGAACGGGTCGGTGTGGTCGTCGGGCATGTAGAACTGCCCGGACAGGAGCGCGGTGACACCCGATCGACGCCACCAATCGGTGTTGCCGGTGAACGGCTGCACGTAGCCTGCCGTCTCGAGGTCGTTCCCGCTGCCGCTCGTCGTCGGCGCCGCGTAGCCCGTTCCAAGGGTCGACCCGATGCTCCCCCACGGACCGCTGCCGCCCACCAAGCCGGCCGTATAGACCTGCTGGTATTGCTCATAGGGAAGCGCTCGCGACTCCATCTCACCGTAGGCATCTGGGCCGCTCAGGTCGTCCTTCCAGTAGAGCGTCCGGGTCCGGGCGAGGCGACGCTTCTGGGTGCCTGTGGTTGGGGCCGCTTCGTACTGGATTTCGGTCGCGGTATTGAACGCCGCTAGCAGCTCCGTTGCCGTGAACGGGGCCGTGTCATCGGCATCCACGCCGGTGAGCTGGAACGTCTCGGCCTCGTAGGGCACGAACAGGTGGTAGCGGTCGGCATCGCCATCGTCGTGGATGAACGATGCTGTACTGACGGTGACGTGGGTCCTTGCCTGCTCGGTGTCCACCGGAGACGGGGGGCTGGCGGCCGTGATCTGCGCAGCGCGACGCTTGTAGCCGACGGCCGCCGAGGTGAGCACTTGTCCGTAGGCATCGGTCTCAAGCACCAGGGTGTGGGACACGCGCGGATCATCGGCGTTCCGCTCGTAGGCGGACGACCGCGTCTCGGAGGGGATCAGCTGGAACACCGCATGGCGCTGGCCCTGCTGCGCCTGAACCTGCTTCACCGCGTACGTCGACTCGCTCACCGAGTACGGCTTGTCCGCGCTCGAGCTGCCGTCCTCGGCGTAGACCTCGACGCGCAGCGGCGAGCCCCGGAGCGTCCTGTGCGCCTCGCGGAGCTCCTGCGGCGAGAGGCCAGACGGGATGGACGGCGTCGGCAGGGCGGACGCGGAGCTGTCCCCGTCCCAGGCCTCGGCGGCGTAGGCGTCGGTCAGACGCTGCTCCTGACGCCACGCGCCCGTGTGGAACCAGGTCTTTGTGACCACCGGATCGAGGTGGTGGGCCACGTCCCCGTTCGTGGCGTCGGCGAAGTCCGTCACCGACTCCGTGTCACGCTGCACCACCAAGCCGAAGCCCCGAAACTCCCGCTCGGGACCATCAAAATAGCCGTGGTGGAAGGTGTAGGTCGACGCGAACTTCCAGCCCGTGACGCCGTCCTCCATCTCCACCTTGGACAGGCAGTGCACGGGGAAGGGCAGGCGTGTGGCCCACGGCGTGCCGGCGCGCCGATCGGCGGTGTAGAAGGCTGTGGACGGCGTGTAGGTCAGAGTCGTCGTGCGGCCCAGGTTGTTGGTGATGGTCTTCAGCAGGTGCGGCTTGCCCTGCTTCATCAGGTGAACGTACCGAAGCGGCGCCATCGACCCCCGCAGGAGCGGACTCGACCACACCAGGCAAGCGGTCCCGTCCCCCAGTAGGTCGGCGACGCTGACCTGGGCGACGTTGTCGATGGCTGGGAAGCCCGCCAGACGGGAGGCGTCGGCGAAGCGGTTGCCAGACTGGTTGACGTAGACGTCGACACCGCTGGCACCCAGGTAGAGGATGTCCGTTGGACCAGACCCGTCGACGTCCGCGAGTCGGACACGCCGCGGGTCGAACCGACCGTGGCGGTCGAAGGTCGGCTGGTTGCCCAGGACCACCCGGGCGCCAAACCGCCCATAGCCCCGGTTGGGCCAGTACTCGACGGAGGTGCGTCGGATGCGAACCAGGTCCGTGAGGCCATCGCCGGTCATGTCGGCCAGGAAGATGTGCTCGGACTCATTGCCGAACACCAGCGTCGGGCCGTCGTCTTCACGGCGTGCCTTCGTCCGCACCTCGGCGGGACCGTACCCGTCCTTCGCCTCCGAGGGATACCAGCGGTAGACCCGGTCTTCGGTGATTAGAACGTCCGCATGACCGTCTCC
>CALATR010000253.1 GCA_937891875.1 uncultured Pseudomonadota bacterium
CCGGAACGCCGCTCAGATCCTCCCCAACCGCCGCACGTCCCCCAGCCGCCACGTCTTCAACACCCACGTCACCGGCACGAACACCGCCGCCCCCACCGCCACCTGAATCAGCACGTTCACCGGGATCGGCAGGAGCTGCAGCCCGAGGACCACCGCGGCCATGATTGCCGCTGCAACACCGATCTTCAGCGTCGGGCCGAGGATGCGGACCCCCTGGACGGACATGCCGGCGCGCCACCAGAGGAAGGCGCAGAGCAGGATCTCCGTGACCAGGGTGGTGATCGCGGCACCCAGGGCGCCCAGGAAGGGGACGAGGGCGAGGTTGGCGGCGACGTTGAAGATGGCGGCGTAGAACGTGCCGCGGGTGCGCTCGGGCTGGCGGCCGACCGCTGAGAGCGCGCTGCCGGCGAAGTGGTTGAGGAAGCGGACCGGCAGGATGGGCAGCAGGACCAGCATGGCGGGCACCGCCGCCTGGAAGCTGTCGTCGAGGGCCAGCTCGATGAGGCCGCTGGCCGTGCACATGCCGCCGACCGCGATGGGTACCGACGTCAGCAGCAGGATGCGCACGCCGAAGCTGACCTGGTCGCCGAGCTCGTCGGGGTCCTGGGCCGCCTTGGCCATGCCCGGGTAGATCGCGTCGACCAGCACGCCGGAGAGCACCGCCAGCTGGATGAGGAGCAGGGACGCGATGCGGTAGATGCCGACCTCGGCGTCGGCGTGGAACCAGGCGACGACCAGCACGTCTGAAGCCAGGTAGATGGCGCCATACAGCCGGTTGAGCATGAACGGCACCGACCGACGGATGAGGTCCCAGGTGCCGCGCAGGCTGGGCAGGGAGGGCAGGCCGAGGCCGCCGATGAACGCGCCCAGCATGACGACCGCCGTGACGAGCAGGGCCGCAGCCTGGACCCAGAACACCGGTCCGAGGCCGAATCCCAGCGCGAGCACCCCCAGGGTGCCGAAGAGCAGCACACTCCGGCCGAGCAGGTTGGCCGTGGGGAACGAGCGCATCCGGCGCAAGCCCTGGAGCACGCCCTGCAGCACGAGACCCAGCGACAGCGCCGCCATGCCCAGGCTGGCCGGGATCGACAGCCAGATCATCTCCGGGCGCCCGTCAGCGAGCCACATGTAGACGACCACGAGCACGGTCGTGGGGATCGACGCGGCGATCACCGCCAGCAGGCTCTCGCCGAGGTAGCGGCCGGCCTGCTCCGGCTTGAGCGCGACCTCGCGGGCCAGCAGCAGCTGCAGGTTGAGGTGGCTGAACACCCCGAACAGGACCGTCACCGACATGACCGTGCTGTACGCGCCGTAGCCGGAGTCGCCGAGGTAGCTGACCAGCACCAGCTGGACCGCGATGCCCGACAGCACCAGCACCGCCCGGGTGAGGGCGAGCCACACGACGCTCCCGCGCTGGGCCTTCGGACCTATCGCTCCCTCCGGTGCTGCAACCTCTGGTCCCTCAATCCCTACCGCTTTCGACCGAGGGTTGCGCGCACGGCGGGCGCGGCGGCGACATGCTACACCCCCGCCGCCAGGGGCATTGGCCAGGGAGAGAGGATGCGGATCTCGATCATCGGGACTGGGTACGTCGGGCTCGTCACGGGCGCCTGCTTCGCGGACCAGGGCAACGAGGTGTGGTGCGTGGACATCGACCCGGAGAAGGTCGAGCTGCTCAAGCGCGGTGAGTCGCCCATCTACGAGCCCGGCCTGGCCGAGATGGTGCGGCGCAACCTCCGCGCCGAGCGCCTGCACGTCACGACGCAGATCACGAACGCCGTGCGCGACACCAACATCCTCTTCGTCTGCGTCGGCACCCCGCCGGGCGCGGACGGCGGCCCCGACATGAGTGCCGTGTGGGCGGTGGTCGAGTCCATCGCCAAGCACATGACCGAGCACAAGGTCGTGGTCATGAAGTCGACCGTGCCGGTCGGCACCGCCGCCGAGGTGCGCCGCCGGATGGCCGCCCTGACCGACGTCGAGTTCGACGTGGTGAGCAACCCCGAGTTCCTGCGCGAGGGTGCGGCCCTCAAGGACTTCCTCGAGCCCGACCGCGTCGTCATCGGCACCTCGGACGCCCGGGTCGCCACCCTGATGAAGGAGCTCTACGCCCCCTTCCTCGGCCCCGACCAGCCGATGCTCGTCATGGACAACGCCAGCGCCGAGCTCACCAAGTACGGCGCCAACGCGCTGCTCGCGACGCGGATCAGCTTCATGAACGAGCTGGCCAACCTCGCCGGGCGCGTCGGTGCCGACATCTCCGCCGTGCGCAAGGCCATGGGCTACGACCACCGGATCGGCCACCACTTCCTCTACCCGGGGGTCGGCTTCGGCGGCTCCTGCTTCCCCAAGGACGTGGACGCGCTGGCGGACACGGCCAAGAAGCTTGGGATGAACCTCCAGATCCTCGCAGCGACCAACAACGTCAACCGGGCCCAGAAGCGCATCGTCGCCGAGGACATCCTGGAGCGCATGGGCAGCGACCTCTCCGGCAAGCACATCGCCATCTGGGGCCTCGCCTTCAAGCCCAACACCGATGACATGCGCGCCGCCCCGTCCATCGACACCGTCAACATGCTGCTCGACGCCGGCGCGACCATCACCGCCTACGACCCCGAGGCCCTGCACACGGCCCGCAAGGTCTTCGGCGACCGCATCGAGTACGCCGTCCGCCCCTACGATGCCCTCGTCGGCGCAGACGTGCTCGCGATCATCACCGAGTGGTCCGAGTTCCGGAAGCCCCAGTGGGAGAAGGTCCAGGAGAACATGCGCGGCCGCGTCATCTTCGACGGCCGCAACATCTTCGACCCGACCCGCGTCGAGGCCCTCGGGTTCGAGTACTACGGCGTCGGGCGCGGCCGGAACGTGCATCGGGGCGAGGGGTAGGCGGAGGATCGCGGCCGGTTGAGGTGGGATCCGCGGCAGGGATGAGCTGGCGGGTGGCCATGGGCGGGTCGAGGCGGCACTCGTCACAGAGGCTCAGAGGCACAGAGGGGTTCACAGAGGGGGGATTGGAGCTTCGAACGTCTGCTTTCACCGCGGAGGAGCTGAGCTCCGGAGGTCTGACGGAGGGCGCACCGGCGGGTCGGGGCGGGTGGGGCTGGAGCATGGAATCAGTGGGCTTGTGAGGCCCGTTCCTGGCTGGCAGTCGTCCTCTTCTTGATCGGCAGAGAGGACGAGACTGGCTGCCCGCCCGGAGGATCGGGTCCTCTGGACGCGTTCGCCGTCAGGACCGTCTCCGCCGAGACCACTCCCCCCTCCGTCAGGGCTCCGGAGCTCAGCGCCTCCGTGTTGAAGACCGCCGCCCGCACCACCACAGGCACCTCTGTGAACCCCTCGGTGCCTCGGTGCCGAGCGGTTCCTCGACTCGCCACCATCCCCCGGCTGCTCACCGGACACTCAAA
Organism: uncultured Pseudomonadota bacterium; assembly: GCA_937891875.1. GTDB lineage: Bacteria > Myxococcota_A > UBA796 > UBA796 > REDI01. Next base: position 3,405 of record CALATR010000253.1, read on the forward strand.
CACCCCCGCTCCTGATCCGAGGATCCCCCCAAGCGACGGACGCCACCCACCCCCTGCACGGCGTCCCACCCGGGAGGCTCCATGCCCGTGACCGTCATCACCGGAGGCGCCGGCTTTGTCGGCAGCCACCTCGTCGATCGCTTCCTGGCCGAGGGCCACCGCGTGATCGCCGTGGACAACCTGGTCACCGGACGGACCGAGAACCTCGAGCACCTCACCCACAACCGGCGCTTCGACCTGGACGTCAAGGACGTCAGCCAGGGTCTCGACGTGGCCGGGCAGGTGGACGTGGTGCTGCACTTCGCGTCCCCGGCCAGCCCGAAGGACTTCGACACGCTCCAGACCGAGATCCTCGCCGTCAACGCCGACGGCACCCGCCACGCGCTGGAGCTCGCTCGCCGCAAGGGCGCGACCTTCGTGCTCGCCAGCACCAGCGAGGTCTACGGCGATCCGGAGGTGCACCCGCAGCACGAGAGCTACCGCGGCAGCGTCGACTCGCTGACCGTGCGCGGCTGCTACGACGAGTCCAAGCGCTTCGCCGAGGCCGCCACCATGGCCTGGCGCCGCGCCCACAACGTCGACACCCGCATCGTGCGGATCTTCAACACCTACGGACCCCGCATGCGCCTCGACGACGGCCGCGTGCTGCCCAACTTCTTCACCCAGGCCCTCCTGGCCCTGCCGCTGACCCTCTACGGCGACGGCAGCCAGACCCGC
>CALATR010000254.1 GCA_937891875.1 uncultured Pseudomonadota bacterium
GACTGGGGACTGGAGACTGGAGACCGGCCCGCCACTCCCCTGCCCGCAGCAACGCGACTCCCCGCCAGCGGATCGAGACCCGCCACTCCCCTGCCCGCAGCAACGCGACTCGCCGCCAGCGGATCAGCGACCCGCCACTCCCCCAAGAGCGGAACGACCCTGCGCTAGACGTACTTCTCGATCAGCCCCGACAGCCTCGGCACGCTCTCCGTCGTGTACTTCTTCGCCTGCCCGCGCAGGCCCTTGTAGACCCGCAGCATCACCTTGTTGTCCGCCTTCTGCGCCCGCTCGTCCGTGACCTGGAGCAGGCTCTCCGCGATGTCGTCCGCGCGGTCGCGGAAGTAGCGGTGGGGATCGCCCGTGGCGACGGCCTTGTCCCAGTGGGGGTCGATCGCCGGGGCGAAGCGTGGGAGCAGCAGGTACATCGAGTGCTCGATGATCCCAGGCTTGATCGCCTTGACCGTCCTGTACCCGGCCTTCAGCGCCGCCGCGCGGATGCCCTTCTTCGCGGCGACCTCCTCGTCGACGATCAGCGCCCCGTCCTTCGCGACGGCCTTGCGCCGGTCCTCGTCCTGCAACACCTCGACCAGGGTCATCTCGCCTCCAGGTGCAGGGAGTAGTGAGACGCGGGCTGCGCGCAAGGGGGTGTGCGCAGACGTCTACTCGAAGCTGATCACCTGACCCGCGTTCGCCGGGTCCATGCCCTTGCAGGTGGGCTTGAAGGCGTTGCCGCCCATGCGCTCGACCCAGTCGGCCAGGTACCACTTGCCCCAGCAGCTGTGGCCGCCCTGGGAAAGCGCGCGCTTCGCGCAGTCGTGGGTGTTCTCGAAGTCGCGGTTGTTCTGGTGCTTGACGATGTCGTAGGCGTCGCTGTCCGGCTGCTTGTGGACCGGGACCTCGTCGATGTACATCCGCACGAAGGGGCCGACCGCGTCGCACAGCACCTTGGGCGCGTAGTCGTCCGGTGACGCATAGATTGCCTTGAGCGTGCTCTTTCGCACGGCGTCGCTCTTCTCTTCGGTCAGCAGGCGCTTCTTGAGGCAGTCCAGCGCGACCCGGCGCTTGCTGCCCTTGAACGAGCGCACGGCCCGGTCGCGGACGCGCTCGTCGGGGTCGTTCATCATGAGATCGCAGACCATGGCGTCGGTCTCGTCGATCTTCAGCTTGACCACGGCCTTCAGGGCGGCGGCGCGGACCAGGCCGTCGTCGTCGTCCTTGGCCGCATCGACCAGGGCGGCGACGACATCGTCGTCCTTGACGTTCTCGAAGACGGCGGCGGCCTCGGCACGGACCTCGGGGGCGGGATCGTCCTTGAGGCGGGCCATCAGGTCGGCCTTGTGGTCGTCGCGCACGGCCATGAGCGAGCGCACGGCGGCGGCGCGCACGGCGGTGGACTCGCTGGTGTCGGCGGACAGCTCGACCATCTTCGCGTACGCGGACGGGGACGCGATGTCACCGATCTGGGTGACCAGGCGGGTGCGCTCCTCGGCCGGCATGGACTCGGCGAGGGCGGGGAGCACGCAGGCGGTGAGGTCATCGCGGCGGCTGCCCTTGAACCCGTCCACGACGGCGGCGTCGTAGGGGCCGTGGGGCCAGTCCATGACTGCGTCACACGCGCACTGGGTGGCCTCGGCGACCTCGGGGTGCTCGACGATCTTCTGGGCGGTGTAGGTCCGCAGGGTGTCCTTGCCGTCGTGGTCGTTCTTGAACGCCACGCACACCGCCGACCAGCGCGCCTGGGAGATGAAGACGTCGACCTCGACCGAGTTGTCGATCCAGTTCGGCTCGCAGGCGGTCGCGAGGCCGGTCAGCAGGGCGAGGGCAGCAGCTGCCAGACGCATGGCTCCTCCAGGAGTCGTGAGGCGCGAGGGTAGCCGCACCGCGCCTGCCTTGCTACCGACTGCGACGCTGCAGTCCCCCGTTCCGTGGAGCACGAGTGTCCAGATCGCCCGAGCAGGCCTTCCAGGAGCGCGTCGACTGGATCCTGTCAGATCTACGCGCACAGCTGGACCCCAAGGACGGCGTGGACGTGCAGGTGAGCGGTCGGGCGGCAACGCTCGTCGCCAGCGGCGCGACCCTGGGCCTGCGCACCACTGGCGAGGGCGATCAGGGTCGCCTCGTGCTCACCCTGCCCGACGGCACGGAGCGCTCCTTCCGCTGGGCGGACACGGTGAGTCAGTGGTTCGACCCGCAGAGCGGTCAGCTGCTCTACGAGGTCCTGCGCCAGCACATTCCGTCGGGCGACCTCCTGGCCCCGGCCCGCATGCTCGCCATCGACGACCTGCGGACCTACTTCCACACCGAGGACGCTGTCGTGAAGGCGGTGGACGGCCTCGACGTGGCCATCGAGCCGGGCCGCACCCTGGGCCTCGTCGGTGAGTCCGGCTCGGGCAAGTCGGTCACCAGCCTGACGATCATGGGCCTGCTCCCCGAGTTCTCCGCGCGCATCCCCACCGGCCACGTCGCCTTCCTGGGCCGCGACCTGCTCGCCATCCGCAAGAAGTCCCTCTCCGCCCTGCGCGGGGACGACGTCGCGATGATCTTCCAGGAGCCGATGACCTCGCTCAACCCGGTCTACCGGGTCGGCGATCAGGTGGCCGAGGCGATCATGCTGCACGAGAAGGTGTCGCGCACCGAGGCCTTGAAGCGGACGATAGACCTCTTCCACGAGGTCGGCATCCCCGACCCCGCCACCCGGGTGAAGAGCTACCCCCACGAGATGTCCGGCGGGCAGAAGCAGCGCGTCATGATCGCCATGGCGCTGTCCTGCAACCCCCAGCTCCTCATCGCGGACGAGCCCACCACCGCTCTGGACGTCACCATCCAGAAGCAGATCCTCGACCTGCTCCGCAAGCTGCGGGACACCCGCGGCATGTCCATCCTGTTCATCACCCACGACCTCGGCGTCATCGCGGAGATCGCGGACAAGGTCGCGGTCATGTACCGGGGCAAGCTGGTCGAGTACGGCGACGTGCTCCAGGTCTTCCGCGAGCCGGCCCACCCCTACACGAAGGGCCTGCTGGCCTGCCGTCCGCGCCTCGACTCCCCCTACCAGCTGCTCCCCACGGTCACCGACTTCCTCGTCACCAGCGTCGAGGACGGCGAGGTGGTCGTCCGCGAGAAGCCGATGGACCCGGCGCTCGAGGAGCGGCTGCTGCACGGCGCCCGCCCCAAGATGCCCACGGGAGAGGGCGAGCCCGTGCTGCACGTGAGGGACCTGCAGGTCTGGTTCCCCATCAAGAAGAGCTTCGTCGGCAAGGTGCTCAAGTGGGTCAAGGCGGTCGACGGCATCAGCTTCGATGTCTACCGTGGGCAGACGCTGGGACTCGTCGGCGAGTCCGGCTGCGGCAAGACCACCACCGGCCGCGCCATCCTGGGTCTCGTGCCCGTGCGCGGCGGGACCGTGCAGTTCGAGGGGGTCGATCTCGGCTTCCTCTCCAAGGGCGGCTACGCCGAGGGCGGCAGCGCGCCGTCCGCGCTGGACAAGATCTTCGACCTGCACTTCGGGGACCGCAAGGTCGAGGGGCAGTGGATCTACGCCGGCATCACCCTGGGCATCGGCATCGCGCTGGCCCTCGGGCTGGGGTGGCTCGGCGTCTCCCCGGTCAGCCTCCTCCTGCTGGTGCTCTTCTTCCTCGGCCTCGCGGTCGGCGTGATCGGCCTCGCCATGGCCCGGATCCCCGCTCCCGAGGCGGACATCCGGCGCCGCCTGCAGATCATCTTCCAGGATCCGTACAGCTCTTTGAACCCGCGCCTGACCATCGGGGACGCCATCACCGAGCCCATGCGGGTGCACGGCATCGGCGGCAACCAGGAAGAACGCACGAAGATCGCCGGTGATCTGCTGGAGGAGGTCGGTCTCGAGCGCGCGTACCTCCGCCGCTTCCCCCACGAGTTCTCCGGCGGTCAGCGCCAGCGGATCTGCATCGCGCGCACGCTGGCGCTGGAGCCGTCGGTCATCATCTGCGACGAGTCCGTCAGCGCGCTCGACGTCAGCGTGCAGGCCCAGGTGCTCAACCTCCTCAAGGAGCTGCAGATCCGCCGCGGCCTCACCTACATCTTCATCAGCCACGATCTGTCGGTCGTGAAGTTCATGAGCGACGTCATGTGCGTGATGAAGGACGGCGTCATCGTCGAGGCCGGCCCGTCCGACGCCATCTACGAGGACCCGCAGGACCCGTACACGAAGCGCCTCATCTCGGCGATCCCCAACGACGACATCGCCCACATCGAGGCGCTCCAGGATCAGCGCGTGGCGGCCTGGAAGGAGCGCATGCAGGCTGCGCTCGCCGAGGCGA
>CALATR010000255.1 GCA_937891875.1 uncultured Pseudomonadota bacterium
CCGCCCCTCCCTCGCCCGGAGCCACGGCCTCTCCGCCAGCCGCGAGACCGCCCCGCCTCCCTCGCCCGGAGCCACGGCCTCTCCGCCAGCCGAGAGACCGCCCCGCCCCCCCGCTCCAAAGACAGTCCCTTTGACACATCCTCGATCCACGTTACATGAAGAGTGCTGGTACCACACGACCGCACGTCGTCTGTGTTGTGTGGACGCCGCACCTGTGCGCGCTCCGATCAGCGCGTGCCCCAAACAACCCACCAAGGAGGCTCATATCCCTGTCCCCAGCACGTCGACCGAACCCCGCAAGACCTTCACGATCACCGCCTCGGACGAGACGACCACGGTGAGCGGACGACACGAAGCCGTGAAGGTGGCCAAGCGCATGTCCCGTCGAACCTGGCGCCCCGTGCACGTGGAGCGCGCAGATGAGAAGCTCACGATGTCCTACCATCGTGGAACGCTGCAGGACTTCCGCCACGATCCCCGTCGCGGCAAGCGTCGCCACTGATCTGAATCGAAGTTCGCGCGTGACGCGCACCTCCCGGTTGCAGCGTCACGGCGAGCTTTCATGCCATTTGCGTCGCATGAAATGGAACGGCATGCGCGCACAGCCCCCCAGGAGGACCCATGGCTACGTCCATGCCTACCCCGACTCTCACTCGCGCTCCCGAGCCCGCCCCCCAGCTGGTGCGACACGCCAGCCAGCCCCGCTGGGGTTGTGGTGCGCTCGTGCGCAACGCCCCCACCAAGCGCAGCTACCAGTTCGAGGACGGGCGCACCCGCACGTTCAAGAAGGGCTTCTACCACCTGCTCGAGCCGGTCGACCTGCCCGAGAACCGAGCCGAGAAGCTGGCTGATCAGCTGATCGCCCGCGCCGACGATCGCGCGGAGGTCCGCGAGGCCCGCGCCGAGGCCGAGCCCATCGACAAGGAAGAGATGAAGGCCCGCCTCGAGCGTCAGGTCGCCTTCTTCCTCGGTGAGTTCCCCGAGGGCTTCAGCGGCGACCGCTGGAAGGCCCGCTACCGCGGCGACGAAGGTCGCAGCCTCAAGCGCCACCGCGACCCGATCATCGCCGAGGGTCAGAAGCTCTTCAGCGAGGAGAGCCTGCAGACCTACCTCGACGAGGAGGATCCCAAGTCCTTCCGCGATGCCTGGCTCGCCCTGCTCGAGCAGACTGACCTCGTCACCCCGGCCCGTCGTCGCGCCATCAAGAGCGCACGGGTCAACATGCCGTGGCTGCAGTCTCTGCAGGAGAGTCTGTATGGAGAGGGCGTGTTCGCCGTCCGCTTCGAGCGCTGGGTCGCCGAGTCCGAGCGCCTCTCCGACAAGGCCGCGTCCTGGTCGCTGGTCACCGCACCCTTCGCCCTCGTCATGCCGGGCGAGCACCTGGTCGTGCGCCACAGCCGCATGAAGACCCTGATGGGCTGGATGCGTCCGGGCTACCCGCTGCCCAAGCGCCCCGGTGCCCCGACCTACGCCGAGCTGCAGAAGGTCGTCGCGGAGGTCGTGCAGGCGCTCGACGCTGCAGGCCACACGCCCGCGGACCTGTTCGACGTCTACGACTTCATCCAGTTGACCACGACCACCAAGGCGCGGGAGGCGATCAAGTGAACGGGGACACCGAAGCCATCGCCGTCTTCATCGACTTCGACAATGTCGCGATCGGTGCACGGGAGGCCGGGGTGCCGTTCAAGGTCGGTCCGCTCCTCGAGCGTGTGCTCGAGGAAGGACGGGTCGTGTTCAAGCGCGTCTATGCCGACTGGACCGGCCACGACAAGCAGAAGCGGTCCATGCACGAGGCCGGGTTCGAGCTCATCGACATCCCCGCCCGCGGCTGGTCCGGCAAGAACGCCGCCGACATCCGCATGGTCGTCGACGCCCTGGACCTCTGCCACGACGATCCGCGCATCGACACCTTCGTGGTCGTCACCGGAGACTCCGACTTCACGCCGCTCGTGTCCCGCCTGCGGGCCCACCACCGCCGGGTGATCGGGATCGGCGTGCAGCACACTGCCAGCAACCTGCTCATCGACGCATGCGACACGTTCGTGTTCTACGACGAGCTCCTCACGCGCAAGCAGACCAAGGCTCCCGGCCGAGAGGGGGACGCCAGTCAGGCGCTCGCCTGGGTCGTGGACACCGTCTCCGCGCTGGAGGAGGATCGCGATCCGCCGCTGCAGGGCTCGATGGTCAAGCAGACGCTCAAGCGCAAGCGACCGGGCTTCTCGGAGCGCCGCTACGGCTTCCGAAGCTTCTCCCACCTGCTGGAGGAAGCGGCACGACAGGATCTGCTCCAGATCGAGGAAGACACGAAGGGCGGCGGCTACCGCATCACTGCGAGTGGCTCAGAAACGCACGCGTAGCAGCAGAGCGCCTCGATCTCCGGTAGAACGGGGGTGGAGGAGGCTGCATGTTGACTCGACGCGCGCTGCCCGCCTGGATGGTTGCCACCGTCGGCGGGCTCGCTGCCCTGACCCCCCTGAGTGCGTACGCCCAGAGCTGCCCGGTAGAGTCCGGCGCCAGTGGCGTGCTCAACGCCTATTACCCGGGGTCCAGCTCCGTTTCTGCGGGGTCGTCCAGCATCAGCCTGGGCTCGCGGACCGGTGCGTCGACCAACATCGCGGCCGGCGACCTGCTGCTGGTGGTCCAGGTGCAGGACGCGACCTTCGCGACCAACAACGACAGCCGCTACGGCGACGGCGTGCGCTTCGGGTTCGCCAACGGCGTGACCAGCCTGCGCCAGACCGGCGTGTACGAGTTCGCGATCGCCGCCAACTCGGTCGGCAGCAGCGGCGGCACGCTCCTGCTCGAGGATCCGCTCGACAACAGCTTCAGTGACGGCACGAACCGTCGCTTCCAGGTGGTGCGCGTCCCGACGTACGAGGACCTCACCCTGGGCGGCGCCGTGCTCGCGCGGGACTGGGATGGCAGCACCGGCGGCGTGGCCGCGGTCTATGTCCGGGACGAGCTCGCCCTGGCGGGGCAGCGGATCAGCGCGGAAGGCGCGGGCTTCCGGGGCTCGGAGACCCGCGTTCGTGGCTCCAGCGCCGGCGACACGACCTACCGCGAGACCGACACGAACCAGAACGGCCAGAAGGGCGAGGGCGTGTGCGGCGCCCCGTCGGTCACCCTGGGCGGTGATGGCTACCCCAGCGGCGACTACGGCCGCGGCGCCCCGGGCAACGCGGGCGGCGGCGGCAATGACCACAACGCGGGTGGCGGTGGCGGCGGCAACGGCGGCACCGGCGGCAAGGGCGGCCTGTCCTGGCCCGCGCCCATCGCGCTGGATGTCGGCGGCCAGCCCGGAGCGGCGGTGTCGTGGACTCCAGATCGCGTGATGTTCGGCGGTGGAGGCGGAGAAGGGCAGTCCAACGACGTCGGTGGTGGTGCCGGCGGTGCGGGCGGCGGCCTGGTCTTCGTCATCGCGGGGCGGGTGACCGGAACCGGCACCTTCGACGCGGACGGTGACGACGGGTTCGACGCCACCTCCAACGACGCGGGCGGCGGCGCGGGGGCGGGCGGCACGGTGGTGCTGGCCCACGGCGGCAGCTCGCTGTCCACGGTCACCATCACTGCACGGGGCGGGCAGGGCGGCGACGCCAACGCAGCGGATCATGGCCCGGGCGGCGGCGGCGGCGGCGGCGTGTTCGTCTCCACCGCCGCGGTCGGCGCCCTGGCGCTGGGCGGCGGCCCCTCGGGCACCTCGCCCTCCACGGGTGTGCGCGGTGCGGCCAGCGGATCGGTCGGCGCGTCCAACGTGGCCGCGGTGCTCGGTACGAGTGCGGGTCAGATCCAGGACCCGGGAGAGGTCTGCGGCACCGACGCGGACGGCGACGGCATCACCAACGCCGAGGACGCGGACTCGGACGGCGACGGCATCCCCGACGCCGAGGAGCTGGGCGGGACCGACCTGTCCGGCGACTCCGACGCCGACGGCGTGCCCGACTACGAAGACCCGGATGAGGTGACCTGCGCCGACGGGGACTCGGACGGCGTCTGCGACACCCTGCCCAGCAGCGTCGACGCCGACGGTGACGGCAACCCGAACCATCTCGACCTCGACAGCGATGGCGACGGCATCTTCGACATCATCGAGGCGGGCGGCACCGACGCGGACGACGACGGCGTGGCGGACGGCACCACCGACGCCGACGGGGACGGCCTGGTCTCGCCCTACGACAACGACGACAGCGACGACACCGACACCACCCGCAGCTCCGCGCCCCCGGACAGCGACGGCGACGGCATCGACGACTACCTGGACGCGGACGACGACAACGACAGTGTCGACACCATCGACGAGGACGTGGACGGCGACGGCGACCCGACCAACGACGACACCGACGGGGACGGGGATCCGGACTACCTGGACGTGGACGATGATGGCGACGGCGTCGACACGATCGACGAGGACGTCAACGGCAACGGCGACCCCACCGACGACGACATCGACTTCGACGGCACGCCCAACTACCTGGACGACGACGACGATGGGGACGGCGTCCTCACGACCGACGAGGACATCGACGGCGACGGCGACCCCACCGACGACGACTCCGACAGCGACGGTCGGCCCGACTATCTGGACGCCGACGACGACGGGGACGGCGTGCTCAGCGTCTTCGAGGTCCGCCTGGGCGACACCGACGGCGACGGCATCGCGGACTACCTGGATCCCGATGACGACGGCGACGGCG
>CALATR010000256.1 GCA_937891875.1 uncultured Pseudomonadota bacterium
CATCGCCCAGGCGGCAGCCACGCTGGAGCACGTTCCTGGCGTGCTTGACGTCAGGCTCCCCGAGGAAGCCGCAGGTCAGGGCAACGCCGTAGTTGAAGCAGGGCCAGCCGGAGTGGCCGTATCGGCAGGCTGTGTCCATCCCGTGTTCTAGCGGCACCCTGCGGTAGGCGAACGTCTGGTCCTCCTTCGTCAGGTCGCGCAACGTGAGCCACGCGGCTCCGTCGTAATCCGGGTTTGCCCCGCCGTAGGAACGGGCCATGAAGCTCCAGGCCTTGTCGTGGTCGGGAGGAACCCCAGGGGCGCCTTGGAGGTAGATGACGCCGGACTGCACGCACATCTGGTTGTGCTCGCCGCATGCGATGCGAAGAGGGTCCATCGCATCGGCTACGCGCCCGGCGCCGAGCAGGCGTGTCGCGAGGGTCGCACATGAGTCCCAGTCAGGGGTCTCTGAAACGTCCGCGGGAGAGCAGGCCCGCCGAAGCGCTTCGTCAGTGGGTGCCTCTTGTTCACTGCGGGTACTCGCGGAGCAAGCCACCAGCACCGCGAACGCGGGCCATAGCATCGGTTTCGGCGTCAAGGGAACAGCTCCGGGTGATCTGCTTCGATGGAGTCGTAGACCATCTTGGCCCTCTCGAATAGGTCGCCGCCGTGGTCGAACGCACGCAGCATTGTGTGCTGAACCAGCGCTACCCTCTCGACCTCGCGGGACTTGTACAGGTTGTTGAGCGTGCGCTCGAGCGTCACCCCCCGACGCCGAGCAGACTCTGCTGACGAGAAGTACCGCTCCGCTTCCTCGTATTGGCGGGCGGAAGGACCGTCCAAGTCGACGATGCCCAGCACGCTCACCTTGGCCAGCTCGTGCCACGGCTTGCCAACGCCCTCCCACCCTACGCCGTGCAGGTCTCGTGACTCGCGAGCTTCGGCATAGGCAGAGTCCATCCTGTTTCGGGCGTCTTGAATGTCCGCCGCCAGTGTCGACGAGCTCGTCGTCGGCGACGTACGCCCCATGTCCTGGCCGGCTCGTCCCAGCAGAGACTCCAGTCTCCTGATCAGGCCTTCGGTGCGATCGATCTCCTCAAGCCGGAGCGACTGCGGGACGTCGCCGTAGCTGCCGTAGTCCGTCAGGTCGTGCAGCCGGACACGCTGTAGACGGAGCTGTTCGTGCAGGTTCTCGACGTCAGCGGTTCCACCGGTATCGACCTTCTCTTCTTCAGTTTCGAGGACTGCTACGGCCGCCTCATACCCCTCCACCCCAGTCCACGTCTCGCTGCCCTCCAGCGCGACGAAGCTGGCTCCGCGCTTGCCCAGCAGGCTCCGCATCAGGGACACGGTGTCGGGACCTGCCTCGCCGTAGTCCTGCACCGCCTGGCGCTGGGCGGCGCGGTCGGTGCCGGCCCCGCGCAGGGCCACGATGAACCGGCGCTGGTCGGCGGTGAGCTGCTTGTTGTCGTCCGGGTCCCAGCGCTCCGCCTGGACGGCGCGGGCGACGGTATCGAGGCTGTCCGGACCGAACTGGGTCTGGACCGACCACTGGCCTGGCGTCGACCGCCCGGGGGTGCCGGTCGTGTAGTCGGTCACGCCCGCCGCCCGACCCAGCGCCTCCCGGTTCTGTCGAGCGTCGTTGCTGGCGGTGCGGCCGAGCAGCAGGACCTGGCTGTCCCGCTCGTCCCCGCCGACATCGAACTTGGTCTGGGCCCCGAGGCCCACCGCCGAGTCCACCGAGGTCACCCAGGACTGCAGCCAGCGCCAGGCCTGGACGGACTGGGTCTCCCAGCCCTCCTCCCGGAGGATGCGCGTGCCATCGGGCTTGTCGACCTCGAGGTCCGTGGACTGCCCACCCACCTGGAAGTCGAGGCCGGGCAGGCCGACACCCACGTGCTTGCCGTCGGTCAGGGCGGTCGCGTGTAGCGGCGGTTGAACGCCGGGTCCGGGCTCGGGCGTGCCCCCGGACACGAGCGTCTCGTACGCGGCCTTGCCCGCCTTGCTGGACAGGTCGACCCGCCAGGTGGAGGCGCTGCGCCCGCCCACGCTGGCGACCCCGCTCACGTCGAGGCCCGGCGCCCCCAGGCCGCCGTACGCGGACGCGTCTGCGGACAGGTCGCGGGTGACGGCGAACCAGCGGTCGTCCAGGCGCTCGACCTCCAGCCCTGCCGCCCCGCCCCCCTGCGCGCCAAGCGACACGCTGGGGCCGCCCGTGCCCTCCCCGGAGACGCCCAGGCTGCCGCGTGCGCCCACCTCGACTCGGGTGCGCTCCCCCGCGGCCATCTCCTGTGCGCCGTCCGCCGACAGGGCGGGGGTCGAGAGCAGGGCGGGGTCCGGCAGGAGGTGGAACGCGCGGGCTGCGGCCTCGTCTTCGAACAGCTTCACGCCCTCGAGCCGCCCGGTCAGCGAGGCGCCCAGCGACGCGCCGACCTTGGCGCCGACGCCGCTGCCTTGCGCGCCGGGCATGCCGCCGAGGGTCTGGGCGCCGCCGCTCTCGAGCCCCTCGAAGCCGAGTGAGCCCGCGACCGTCGGACCGAGGGATGCGCTCACGGTGTACGGCACGGCCCAGCGGTCGCCCATGCGGATCGGCGGACGGGTGGCGATGTCCCCGGTGGCGCTGGAGCTGACCATCGCCGAGGCCTGCATGCGGGTCCCCGCGCCCAGCTGCCGGTGGTCATGCAGGCCGGCACTGGGGTCGCCCAGAGTGGCCGTGGCGGTCTTCTTGCCCATGGCCAGGCTGGAGCCCTTCACGGTCAGACCCTGCTGTCCCCAGCCGACCCCAGCGCTGGACGTGAGGTCCCCGCCGTCGTGCCTGGCGAGGTGCTTGCCACCGACCGCGACCCCGTCCGTGCCGTAGGCGAACGTGCCGCTGGTGCTGCCGCCGTCTCCGGCGACGTTGCTCCGGGAACGCCCGATCTCACCGGTTCCGCGCCAGCCGCGTCCGTCCGCGCTGATGGATGCGCCCGCCGTCCAGCCGGGCGCGACCTCCTGCACCTGACCTGGCGCTGCCTCGGCGGGGATGAAGTCCCGGCGGCTGACCTGGGTGCCGGCGACCCCTCCGCCGCGGCCGCCGCTGACCGAGCCCTTGGGATCCGCCAGCCAAGGATCCTGCTGGGCCTGCCAGTCCTGGCGCCCGGCGTCGAAGCGGGCGGCAGGGGGCAGCCCGCTCCAGCGATTGCCGTGGGTGCCGTCCAGCCAGCGCTCCGTCGTGCTCTGCGCGTCCCGGGGCTCGAGGTAGCCGTCCTGCAGGGCCAGCGCGTCCAGCACGGGCGTCTTGCTCGCGGAGTCCTCGCACACGAACGGCGCCTCACACGGCGGTTCGAACCACGGTCCCGGGTCGAACCACGGCTCCGCTGCCGCTGTGGACGCCGTAGACGCCCTCGACGACGTCACCGGCGGGGACTCCCCCCGGCTGCTGCGCTGCGCGTACCCACTCATGGTCCCCCCCGGGCTTCCATGGCGGCAATCTGGTACGCCAGTTCCGACCTGTCAAATTGGTGCGTTCAGGCGACATGAGTCCTCACTCACTAACTCGCGTACCCACCTCCGGACGGCTACCCGCACCCGATGTCCCGCTCCCTCTCGCGCCCCACCCGCGGCAAGACCCAGCCTGGTCGCTTCCGGCTCCTCGACCCGCTGCTGGTCGGGCGGCTCGCCGGGATCGCTGCCCCGGACGTCGTCGACGTCGGCATCGGCTCGTCCCCGCGCACCACGCTGGAGCTCCACGTCGCCCTGGGTCGCCGCGGCCGCACCACCGGACTCGACCTCGACCCGGCCCGGGTGCAGGCGCTCTGCGACCTCGACGAGCCCGGGCTGCACGGCTTCGTTGGCGGGTTCGACGCCGATCTGCCGCCCGTGGACCTGGTCCGCGCCGCCAACCTGCTGCGCCAGTACAAGCTCGACGCAGTGCCCGACGCGCTGCTCGCGATGGGGCGCTGGCTGCGTCCCGGCGGGCTGCTCGTCGAGGGCACGACCGATCGCCACGGCGACCGCGGGGTGTTCCGCGTCTTCCAACGCACCGCGGATGGCCTCGTGCCCGACGCGCTCGTCTTCGTCTCCGACCCCGCCCGCAGCGGCTTCGCCCCCCGCGCCCTCACCCCCTATCTCCCCCGCGGCATGGGCTGGCACGGCCACCCAGGCGCGGAAGTGGACACGCTGTTCACAGCCTGGAAACAGGCTTTCGAGCGCGCACGGGACGCTGGCGCCCGGACGCCGGCCGAGCTGTTCGCGGGGAGCGCGGCCGGCCTCGCAGAGATCGGCCTCGCCACTACAGATCCGGCTGGCCACGCCGAAGGACGAGTGGTGGTGCCCGCCCCGCCCGGCGCGCGCCGGGGCCTCGAGGTCGCGCGCCCCGAGTGAACACCCGTCCCCACGTGGGCCTCCATGTCCAGCGTGAGGGTGTGACCTGGACTTCCTGCGCGCTTCCGCTCAGTCGACCGACGCGCCCCCTACCGTTACGCCAGAGCAGGCCCTGTTCCCCTGGGAGCCCCGATGTTCTTCCGTGATCGCCGCGGTGGTGACGATTCCCGAGGTGGCATGCCGATGATGCCGCTGAAGGAGGTCGTGGTCCTCCCCCACGTGCACATGTCGCTGCTCGTCGGGAGGCCGCGCTCGGTGGCTGCGGTGCAGGAGGCCAACTCGCGGGATCGGCTGATCTTCCTCGTGACCCAGCGCTCCAGCGATCGCGAGCTCCCCGGCGCGGACGACGTGTACGAGGTCGGTACGATCGCCAGGATCGAGCAGACCCTGCACCTGCCCGACGGCAACCTCAAGGTCGTCGTCTCCGGGCGTCGGAGGGCGAAGATCACCGAGTGGCTGTCGCAGGATCCGTTCCTCGAGGTCGCGCTGGAGACGTTCCCGACGCAGGAGGCATCGCGGGAGGTCCAGCACCTCGTCCGCACCGTCAAGACCACGTTCGAGACCTACCAGAAGCACAACCGCGACGTGCCTGCGGAGATGGTGCTGGCGGTCAACGCCATGGAGGACGCCGATCAGCTCGCCGACACGCTGATCGAGAACCTCCGCTCGCTCAAGGTCGCCGAGAAGCAGGAGCTGCTCGAGACCATCGAGGTGGGCAAGCGCCTCGAGCGCGTCTACCGCGCGCTGCTCACCGAGATCGAGTTCCTGCAGGTGGAGCGCAAGCTCAAGCACCGCATCAAGAAGGAAGCGGAGCACCACGAGCGTGAGAACGCCCTGCACCAGCAGATGAAGGACATCCAGCGCGAGCTCGGCGATCGCGACGGGCGCGGCGAGATGGAGGACCTGCTCCAGGCTGTCGCCGAGAAGGACCTGCCCGAGCACGTCCGCGACCGCGCCGAGAAGGAGCTGCGCAAGCTCTCGCAGATGAACGGCATGAGCGCCGAGGCGACCGTCCTGCGCAACTACCTCGACACCATCCTCGACCTGCCCTGGACCGAGATCAGCGCCACCGAGCCGGACCTCGACGTCGCCGCCACCGTGCTCGACGAGGATCACTACGGCCTGGGCAAGATCAAGGAGCGCATCCTCGAGTACCTCGCCGTCGAGGCCCTCGTGGACCGCATGCGCGGGCCCATCCTCTGCCTCGTCGGACCTCCCGGCGTCGGCAAGACCTCGCTCGCTCGATCCATCGCCCGGGCCACCGGCCGCCCCTTCGTGCGCATCGCTCTGGGCGGCGTCCGCGACGAGGCCGAGATCCGTGGCCACCGGCGGACCTACATCGGGGCGATGCCCGGCAAGATCCTGCACGCGATGCGTCGGGCCGGCACGGTCGATCCGGTGCTCCTGCTCGACGAGATCGACAAGATGTCGTCCGACTTCCGTGGCGACCCCGCCAGCGCCCTGCTCGAGGTGCTCGATCCCGAGCAGAACGAGGCGTTCGGCGACCACTACCTGGACATGGACTACGACCTGTCCCGGGTGACGTTCATCTGCACGGCGAACGCCCTGCAGGGCATCCCGCTGCCGCTGCTCGACCGTCTCGAGATCATCCACCTGTCCGGCTACACCGACCGGGAGAAGCTGCAGATCGCCAAGCGCTACCTGGTGCCCAAGCAGCGTGAGCTGCACGGTCTGCACGAGGGCGACGTGGTCGTCTCCGACAAGGCGCTGCTGGACATGGTGCACGGCTGGACCCGCGAGGCTGGCGTCCGCGAGCTGGAGCGGCAGGTCGCCAAGATGTGCCGCAAGGTCGCCCGGCGGGTGGTCTCCAAGGGCCGCGAGGAGGGCGTGAAGGTCACGACCGCCAACCTGTCCAAGGTGCTCGGCGCCCGGCGCTTCGACCCGGACCTGGAGGAGGGCACCGAGGCCGTGGGCTTCGTCAAGGGGCTCGCCTACAACCAGGTCGGCGGCAGCGTGCTCGACATCGAGGTCGCGGCCGTGCCCGGCAAGGGCGAGCTCAAGCTGACCGGCAAGCCCGGAGACCACCTCAAGGAGTCCTCCTCGGCGGTGTTCACCTACGTGCGCTCCCGCGCCGAGGCCCTGGGCATCGAGGTCGACTTCTACGACAAGACCGACTTCCACATCCACTACCCGGGCACCTTCGGCATCGACGGGCCCAGCGCCGGCATCGCCATGACCGTGGCCATG
The DNA here is from genome assembly GCA_937891875.1 of uncultured Pseudomonadota bacterium. Lineage (GTDB taxonomy): Bacteria > Myxococcota_A > UBA796 > UBA796 > REDI01. The sequence continues at coordinate 6,550 of CALATR010000256.1, forward strand.
GTCAGCGCGCTGACGGGGCTGCCGGTCCGCCTGGACACCGCGATGACCGGGGAGCTGTCCCTGCGCGGGCGGGTCCTGCCCATCGGCGGGCTCAAGGAGAAGCTGCTGGCCGCCCACCGCCGTGGGATCGCACGGGTGCTCATCCCGAAGAAGAACGTGAAGGACCTGGAGGACGTGCCCGCGTACATCCTGGACGCCCTGGAGGTGATCCCGGTGGACCACATGGACCGAGTCCTCAAGGAAGCGCTTGCAACGTCAGGTGTGGCGAAGCTGTTCGGCACCTACTCGAAGCAGGACGAAAAGTCTGCCTCTGCTCCTTGACGCCCCCTGGGGGGTACAGTAGATAGCGGGGGCCCGAGCCGAGGGGTTCGGGCGGATAGCTCAATGGGAGAGCGCCGGTCTTACAAACCGGTGGTTGCAGGTTCGATTCCTGTTCCGCCCATGAGTGTTCAGTGGGGTGGTAGTTAAGTCGGTTATAACGCCGGCCTGTCACGCCGGAGGTCGCGGGTTCGAGTCCCGTCACTCTCGCCATTGCCAGCGGATTAATCACTCATCCCCTTTGATGGAAATAATATTCACTACACCTA
>CALATR010000257.1 GCA_937891875.1 uncultured Pseudomonadota bacterium
ATCGGCCGCGCCCTGGTGCGCCACCCCGATGTGCTCGTGCTGGACGAGGCCACCTCCGCGCTCGACCCCGCGACCGCCTCCCAGGTGCTCGACGCGCTGCTGGACGGCCAGGCCGGGCGCACCGTCATCGCAGTCACCCACCGCCTCGACGTCGCCGATCGCTTCGACGAGGTCGTGCTGCTCGCCGACGGCCGCGTGGTCGACGCCGGACCCCCCGCAGCACTCCAGACCCGCTGCGAGCTGTACCGCCAGCTCCGCGACCACCAGTCGGGCTTCGACCTGCGCGCGGACGGTCGCGCCGGCACCGTGTCCGCCGAGCGCCTGGGCGCCATCCCCGTGCTCGCCGACCTGCCGGCCGAGGAGCACGCCTGGCTCGCCGATCGCGCCACCGTGCGCCGCCTCGAGCCCGACGAGACCCTGTTCCACCTCGGCGACACCGGCGACCACCTGGTGCTGCTCGCCCGCGGCCAGCTGCTCGTCCTCGATCGCGACGGCGAGGCCATCCGCACCTGCGACTCCGGCGACGTGCTCGGCGAGATCGGCCTGCTCACCCGCTCCCGCCGCACCGCCACCGTGCGCGCGCTCGGCGAGTGCACCGTGTTCCTGCTCTACCGCGACGCCCTGGACGAGGTCCTCGCCCGCCGAACCGAGCTTCGGGCGCGCCTGGAGGAGCTGGCCCTGGAGCGGCTGTCCCACGACGCCAACCGGCCGCGCCCGGACCCGGTCTGACCCCGACCCGCCCCGGGGACCCTGCCAGCGTTCCCACCGCGCTTGCCGCTGGGCGTTCTCGCACCTAGAGAACGTCACGAACAGCCCTGGAGTCCACCGTGGATCAGACCGCATCCATCCTGCTCGTCGAGGATGACGCCACCATCGCCGAGGGTCTCGTCGCCGCGCTGGAGCACGAGCGCTTCGACGTCCGCCACGAGCTCTCCGCCGAGGCCGGGCTGGACGCGCTCCGCGAGCAGGCGGTGGACCTCGTCATCAGCGACATCATGCTCCCCGGTCAGGACGGCCTCGCCTTCCTGCGCCTGGTCAAGCAGGAGTACACCGGGCTGCCGGTCATCCTGCTGACCGCCCGCACCGAGGAGATCGACCGGGTCATGGGCCTGGAGATGGGTGCGGACGACTACGTCACCAAGCCGTTCTCCGTCCGCGAGGTCATCGCCCGGGTCAAGGCCCGCCTGCGCGACCGCACCTCGGACCGCCACACCCCGGACACCTTCAAGTTCGGCAACGTGCGCGTGGACCTGCGCCGCCGCATCCTGTGGAAGGACAACGAGGAAACCCGGCTCACCACCCACGAGGCCGGCACCCTCGCCTACCTGATCACCCACCGCGGCCGGGACGTCAGCCGGGACGAGCTGCTCGAGAACGTCTGGGGCTACAAGGCGGCGATCACGACCCGCACGGTCGACAACCAGATCCTCAAGCTGCGCAAGAAGATCGAGGACGTGCCCGCCCAGCCGCGCCACATCCTCACCGTGCACGGCACGGGCTACCGCTTCGAGGTCTAGGACCGGGTGCGCTACATCGACCGGCTGCGGCGCACGCAGCGCGAGGAAGCCCCGCTGCTCCCCGTGATGCGGCCGCACGACTGGCCGCTCTTCGTGCAGTGCGTCTACCGCTCGCTCCTCACCTTTCAGCCTGGGGTCGGCGTGCCCCTGGTCGCGCTCGGTCGCCCCCGAGGCAACGGCTTCGACATGGTGCGCCGCGACGCCGTGTACGAGCTGGGCATGTCCGAGGAGGACCTCGAGATCTTCGCGGTGCAGAACCTCTCCCGCATCCCCACCGAGCTCGAGGTCGTGCACCGCAGCGAGGCCACCGAGCGCCCGATCATCCTCGGCCTGCCCGACGAGGGCGCCCTGACCGCGAGCCGCATCCTCGACCGCGACCTCATGCTCGCCGCCCACGGCATGCTCGGCAGCCACGTGCTCTTCGTCGGCATGCCCTCGCTCCACGAGCTGTACATCTGCGACGGCTCCCCGATGGCGGACGCCTCGCTGCACAAGGCGTTCATCGTCTGGCTGCAGCGCCACAAGGCCAAGGCGGAGGGGGTGGATCCGCTGAGCGACGTGGCGTTCGTGGTGCGCGACGGCGAGGTGATGGG
>CALATR010000258.1 GCA_937891875.1 uncultured Pseudomonadota bacterium
CGTGGTGCCAGGACCATGGGGAGCATGTCGTAGGCTGGAGCCAGGCCGGTCGTCGCCTGGACCTTCGGGGCCAGCTCGGCGATCCGCCACGCGGTGAAGTTGCCCAGGTGCATGTCGCTGTTGCCGATCAGCCCGCCGAACGTGTGCAGCACGCGCAGATCGTCCAGCAGGCCGGCCGGCGCCCTGCCCGAGCGCACCAGGGCCTCCGCGACCGCGACCGGGTCACGTCCGACACCGACGAACGCCCCGTCCAGCACGGCGAGGCTGACCGTTGGCAGTCGCCCGAGGTCCGGCGTGCGGTCGAACCGTTCGACCTCGAGGTGCACGCGGCGATCGGTGAACACCAGCCGCGAGGCCGCCGCGGCCACCCCCTCCGAGCGGAGCGTCTCCAGCGCGAGGTGCTCACTCACGCACAGGTCGACCCAACGCTGGTCCACCGCCCCGCCTCCGAGAGGGCGGAACTTCACCAGTACGGCGCGCTCGCCGCCGCCCAGCCGGCGCCGTGCGAGGAACTTCGGCTGCTCGCCGGCAGCCGACGATCCCGCAGCGCCGTGGTGGAGCACATCGTCGGCGATGCGATCGTAGGCGGCGCCCGAGTCCGCGCCGTCGACGACCTCGCCGCGGTCTCCGAGCGCATGCTGCAGCGCCGCCTCGCCCACGACCAGATCGCCCGGCAGATCGGCGCCGAAGCGGTTCAGGTAGCGGAGCACGTCGCTCGCCGACCACAAGCGGATGTCGGAGGGAGCGCCGAGCTCGGGGTGACGCCTGGGGAGGAGCCGACCCAGGAACCCCGCCGGCCGCAGGTCCTGGAGGAACCAGGGCAGGTCGTCCGCCACGTCGAGCGCCGACCCCGCGGGGTCCCGGACCACGATCTGGTCCGACGCCAGCCGCTCCAGGAGCCCCACCCGATGAGCGAGGCCCGCCTCATCGATGCGGAACAGGGGCAGCTCCACGCCGAGGTCCCCTGCCCCACCGACCGCGACCTCCACCCGCAGGCCGTACCGCGCCGAGCGTCCGGCACCGACCCGAGCGATCCGTCCATCGTCTGCGATCAACCTCGAGATGGTCGCCTGACTGACCCCCAGCGCGGCCTGCAGCTCCCGCGACCGCACCACGCCGCGGGCGGCGAGCACGGCATGCAGCCGCGCCCGGAGCGCAGCGGTGTCGAGAGGGGCAGGCATGGCTTCAGAATAGTTTCTGAATAGGCTACTGTCCAGTCATTGGCGGAATGAACGAGCTATACTGGCGCATAGTTGGAATAGATTCGGAATGGCTTTGGAGGACTGGCCAGCGTCGCGTTGCTGCGAGTGAGGGAGTGGAGGGACGGTCCCTGGTCGCTGGTCTCTGGGGCCCTCTTCCAGCGGGGAGCGAAGCCGGAGACCTCGACAGTCCGCTTTGCCGCAGTCGCAGGGGCCAGCGCTACCGTGCTCGCCTGTTCCGACCCCGTCTGGCCGCACAGCCCGCCGCGGGTCACCGCCGCCGGACGCCCGCTCCCCCCGCTCGGAGCAGGCCCCAGAGACCAGCGACCAGAGACCGCCCCGCCACTCCCCCTGCAGGAAGCCACGCGACGCCCTCTCGACGCAGACGCCCTCACCACGAAGACGCCTCTCCCCTACTCCTCCTTCTCCCCGCCCAGCTCCCCGAGCTTCTTGTTCCCGTCGACCGCGACCACCGCCTCGTCCAGCGTGCTCACCACCAACGCCGGCGCCTGCCCCGCGGGGCCCGCCGCGAAGCGCACCTCGTGGCCCGCGTCGCCGGCCGCCTCGACGAAGCCCAGCTCGCCCTTCGGCAGCTTCGCCCGGAACACCAGGGTCGACAGCAGATTGTGGCGCTCGACCCAGGCCACGTGCACCCCGTCGGGGCCACTGATGGCGTCGAGGCTCGTGACCCGGTCGGCCTGCTTCAGGGTGCGGACCTCGGGCTCGCCGCGGCCGCCGAGCACGGCCCACTTCAGGAAACCAGGGACATCCTCGTTCACCGGCGGCTCGAACCACACGGCGACGGGGCCGCCCGCGTGGGGCACGACCCGCGCCGCCTTGCCCGGGAAGCCCGCCGGGGTGCGCATCGGCCGACCGGTGCCGCTGGCATCCACGTCGATGACCACGCCTCCGCGGGTCGCGACCACCGGGTGGTGGGTGCTCCAGAAGCCCTTCGCGGTGTTCACCCGCTCGCTGTGCACGAGCTCCAGGCCCTCCTCGCCCAGGCGCTGGACCACGAGCGCAGTCGCGCCCTTCTTGGCCAGGCCGTACAGCCACAGGCGGCCGTCCCGACGGGTGGCGATGGGCACCACCGCCGGCGGGTACATCAGCGGCGTGGTCGCGGTCACGCCCAGCTTGCCGTCCGGACCCAGGGGCACCCGCACGAGCGCCGCGCCACCCGGCCGGTCCATGATCATGAGCAGCTCGAAGCCGTCCTCGGTGGGGACGACCGCCTTCGCCATGACCCCGTCCGCGGACATGGGCAGGGTGCCGTGGGTCGCCGTCTTGCCGCCGAGCAGGGCCCAGCGCAGGGTCGACAGGGTCTCCGAGTCCGGGTTGAGCCAGAGCAGCGCGACCTTCTTGCCGTTGCGCGCCGCAGCGGGCTCGGCGACGATGAGCGGGGCGTCGGCGACGGTCTGGGCGCCCCAGGCGGACAGCTTCTCGATGGCCTCGTCGGTCAGGCCGAGGGCGCGGGGATCGTGCCCGGTCAGGTCTGCGTTTCCGAGCTTTGCCTGCGACAGATCGCAGCCCTCGAGGTTGGCGTCCGCGAGGCAGGTGCCGCTGAGATCGGTGCCGGTCAGCGTGGCGCCGGAGAGGTTGGCGCGGGTCAGGTCGGAGCCGCTGAAGTCGGCCTCGGTGAGATCGCACTGGGAGAAGCTGGCCTCCTGCAGGCGTGCTCCCGAGAAGCGCGCGCGCACCAGGGTCGACTCGTTGAAGTTGGCCCGGGTGCCGGTCGCGCCGTCCAGGATCGCGTCGGTGAGGTCGCACTCGGTGGCGACGGCCTCGGTCAGATCTGCGCGGGACAGGTCCGCCTTGATCAGCTTGGCGTGGTGCAAGCGCGCTTCGGAGAGGTCGGCGTCGGGAAACGTCACCTCGGAGAGGTCGGCGTGGCGGATCTTGGCGCCCAGCAGGCGCACGCCGGAGCCGGAGCTGCCCTGGAGCACGACCTCGGTGAGGTCTCCCCGGGTGAGGTCGGCCTCGTCGAGGTTGGCGTTGTCCCACCACGCGCCGCGCAGGCGGATCTTGAGGCCCAGCGCGCCGCTGATGTCCACGCCCGTGCCGTCCGAGCCGGACAGGTCGGCGCGGACCAGGGTGGCGTCGGTGAGCACCGCGCCGGTCAGGTCGGCCTTCTCCAGGTTGGCCTGGGAGAGATCGACGCCGACAAGACGCGCGCCGGGGAGCTCGGCGGCGAAGAGCTCGGGTCGAGTGCGCTGGGTGCGGGCGGCGTTGAACGCGTCGACGTCACCTTTCTGCAGCAGCTCGAGCGGGTCCATGAGACTCCAGGGGATACTTGGATGTTGCCGCGGGTCCGCTCGTGGGTGAGTGAGCGCGACTGCGACTGGAGGCGAGCCATGACGATGTTCCGCAAGCTCGTGCTGGCGACGGCGATCGTCGGCGGATGTACGGGTCCCACCGGAACGGATTCGACCGACGACTCCGATGGGGTCGTCGACTATCCGTCCGACTTCACGACCGGCAAGCACCGAGCGACCGCGCTGACGCTGGAAGCCGAAGGAAGTGGCGCTGACCTCGATGCTGACGGGGTCGAGGACAACAACCTTCCTTTCGTTCTCGAGACGGCAGACCTCGCGGTCAAGGATCTCGACATGTCGCTC
>CALATR010000259.1 GCA_937891875.1 uncultured Pseudomonadota bacterium
GCGTGGTGCAGGGGCACGATGCCCCGCTGGCTGGTCCCAGCGTCGAGCTCGATCACGACGTGATCAGGGCTCGCCCGGACCACGATCCCCTGCTGCAGCTCGGGGATCTCGATGACCGTCACGATGGCCCGCACGCTCTTCGCCGCCGCCTTGCCCAGCACCTCGCCCACGAGCGACGGTCCCTCCGTGCTCGTCGCCTCCGATGGCTGGCGCTTGGCGGTGAACAGACCCAGAGCACGACCTCCATCCCAGAGGACGGATCGTCCGCGCGGCGATTTGATGTTCGCCGCCCACTTTGTGCACGCGCCGCCAGCCTCAGGATCTGCGGCCACCGTCCGATGGGGCGAAGGGAGGCTGTGTGCTGGATCCCGACGACGACACACTGCTCGACGCCCTCTACGACCACTGCGACGCGGTCACCACCGAGCAGCACCTGTTCGAGGAGCCGGTGGCCTCGCTGTCCCTGGCCGACCCCATCTGCGTCACGCCCGACGACACCGTGCGCGTCGCGGTGCAGACCATGGTGCGGGCCCACATCGGAGCGGTTCCGGTGGTCGATGATGGGCGTCTCATCGGGATCTTCACCGAGCGCGACGTGCTCCACCGGGTCACCCTGCAGGGGGTGTGCATCGACACCACGCCGGTGCGCGCGGTCATGACGTCCGATCCGGTGTGCATCGAGCCGCAGACCAACCGCGTCACCGCCCTGCGCGAGATGATCCGCCACGGCTTCCGTCACCTGTGCGTGGTCGACGAAGGCCGCATCGTGGGGATCTTCTCCATGCGCGAGCTGGTCGGGTTCGTGCAGGATCTCTTCCCGACCGAGCTGTCGGCGGAGGACTGATGTCGAGCCCGACCCGCGTCCCTCCGGAGGGGCTGCGGCATGGGCACCTGGCACTTCGACGCGACCCGCGGAGCAGGAGGCTCGACTCCGTCACCTCAACCAGCAGCTCGATCACCCGCCGCGCCGGCGATCCCGGCAGGATCCGCCAGATCGTGGGAAACCTGGTCGGAAACGCGATCGCCTGAGATCACGGGATTGCGAGGATCGCCCCGCAGGCGAGCGCCGCGCCCAGCAGCACGCCAAACGCGACCCCGAGCGCGACCGAGCGCACCAGCCGCGCATTCCACACCGGTAGCCGGTCCGGCTGCCGAGAGGCACGGGTCACCGCGAGCACCTCCGCGACTTCCGCCACGGCGTCGAGGTCGTGGGACGCGCTGAGGTCGTAGGGCTGCTCGAGCACGGCGCGCCCACCCTCGCTGTCCTGGGTCAGCTCGCCGTCCCGGCTCCGATGATCGCTGGCGAGGTGTGAGAGCAGGCGATCGAGGGCCTCTTCCGCGGTCGGACGGGCGGCGGGGTCCATGGCGAGCATGTCGATGACGAGGTCGAGCACGTTGGGCGGCAGATCCTCGGGGAGGGCGTCGCGGACCCGGGAGGCGGTCGGAGGGGTCAGATCGAGCTCGGCGGTCTGGGCCTTGCGGCGCAGCCTGGTGCCCGAGAGCAGCTCGTAGAGGATGACGCCCGCGGCAAAGACGTCGGTCTCGGGGCCCACGGCGCTCGGATCGCGGAGCTGCTCGGGAGACATGTAGGTGGGTGTGCCCAGGAGGAGGTCCGGGGCGGTCCAGCCGGCGTCCTCGTCGAGGTCCTTGGCGATGCCGAAGTCGAGCACCACCGGGCGCACGACTGTCCCGAACACGCCGAGGATCACGTTGCCTGGCTTGAGATCCCGGTGGGCGAGCGACGCGCGGTGGATGGCGACGAGCCCCCGGAGGAGGCCCGCAGCGACGCAGATGACATCGTCGACTCCCGGACGCGCATGCTGGCTCCACTCCCGCAGGCTCGGGCCCGCGACGTAGTCCATCAGCACGCCCTGGTGGCCGTCGGGGGTGTCGACGCTGCGGTGGACCCGGACGACGTTCGGGTGCTGAACGGCACCCACCGCCATCCACTCCCGATCCACCCGCCAGCGAAAGCCGGCTCGCGGAGGCTTCATCAGCTTCAACGCACGAAACTCGCCGGCCCGGAGGTCGTGCACCAGGTGCACGGTCGCGGTGCCGCCCCGGCCGAGGGGCTCCAGCACCCTCAGGCCGTCGATGACGGTTCCACGTCGAATGGCCCGCATGGCCCCTCCAGAGCGTACCAACCGTGAGCGGCCGGACACCCTTCACGTACCCATCGGGTCGCTCGGCGGGTTTCAGCAGGGTTGCACCCGGTGTGACCTTCGATCCCCCCGAGTGACCCACGGCTGGGGCTATGCTGCAGGCCTGTCCGGAGCCTGCGTGCCCCCCGACGCCGACCTCACCGACCCGGTCCTCTACGCCCAGCTCCGCGAGCTCGCCGGTCGCATCCACAGCGAGCGCGGCGGCCCCCAGACCCTGCAGCCCACCGCCCTGCTCCACGAGGCCTGGGTCAAGCTCGAGCGTTCGACCTCGAGCTTCACCGACGAGCAGCACTACCGGCGCACCCTGGCGCGGGCCATGCGCCAGCTCCTCGTCGACCACGCCCGGGCGCGGGCGCGCAAGGGCGAGAGCCAGACCCTCACCGACGTCGGCGCGCTGCTGTCCGATCCGGCAGACCTGCTGGCCCTGGAGGCCGCGCTCGCCGAGCTCGAGTCCCTGCGCCCGCAGGCGGCCGAGGTCGTCACCCTGCGAGTCTTCGGCGGACTCACCCTGGAGGAGGCGGCCGACGCGATGGGCGTCAGCAGGCGGACCGCGGCGCGCAACTGGCGGATCGGCAGGGCACACCTGGCCGATCGCCTGGGTCCGCCCGACGGGGATCAGGGCGGGGCATCCGAGCCGTAGGGGGCGGCCACCGCGTACGGAGCGAGCACGGGATCGTCGCGGAGCACCTCGTCGACCTCGAACGCCGGTCGCGCGAGCGCCCGCCACCGTGCGATGGCCCCGAGGGTGGACTCCCCGTCCCCAGCGATCGCGTACAGTCGCGCTCGAAGGCGCCACACCGCCGGATCGCCCACGTCGTCGGGCACCCGGTCGAGCAGGTCGAGCGCCGCGATCCCGTCGCCCCGGTCGAGCAGGCCGGAGACACCGATCCGCAGCAGGCGGCGCTCGTCGGGATCCCGGGGATCGAGTCCGAGCAGCAGCGGCATGCGCAGGCTCTGCTGCACGATCGGGTCGTGCACACGCTCGGGACCGGCCAGGCCGAACCCCAGGGCGCGGGCCCACAGCGCGGGGCGGCGGGCGCGCACGGTCGGCAGCCACAGGTCGGGCTCGTCGCGGAGCAGGCGGGCGAGCTCGGTCACGTCGAGGGCGGACAGATCGGCGCGCTCGGGCTGACCCAGCCGCCCGTGACCAACCGCCGCACGCAGCGGATCGGCCGCCTCGGACAGGGCCTGCGCCTGCTCGGCGGCAGCCCGAGGATCCGCATTGAACGTGTGTTCTGACACAGCGGACGCCCCGGCCAGCTCGAGGCGGGTCAGGTGCAGTCCCAGACGCGCCAGGGCCTGCCGCAGGGCGCGCACCCCCATGGGCGCGGGCTCGCGTCCGAGATCCTCGAGTCCGTGCACCGCCTCGCGGACGAGACCGATGCGCACCAGCTCGGACACCCGCTCCCAGCGCAGCATCGCCGAGCCCGACCCGTCCGCAGGGGGTGGCTCGAGCTCGGGCAGCGGCGGCACGGGCGGGGCAGGCAGCGGACCTGCGCCGGCCACCCCGAGCAGGGCCCCGGGGCTGTGGTTGCCCTCGACCCACAGCTCCAGGGCGGGATCGTCATCAGCCTGCACGAGCAGGGGCGAGTGCAGGTCGGGTAGGACCAGCGGGGCGCTGAAGGTGCCGTCGTCGAGACCGCGCAGGACCGCGACCAGGTCCTGGCAGCCGATCACCAGGTCGTCCACGCCGTCCCCGTCGAGGTCGCCCAGCTGCAGGCCCGACAGGCGCGATCGGCTGAAGAGCTCCGCCTCCGTCGTCCACCCGCCGCCGTCCCAGCGCAGCACCCGCACGGTACGCACGGGCGGCCCGAGGTGGGGCAGGAAGGGACGGGGGGTAGTCCCCGGCGGCGCCTCGCTGACGACGACGCGGGCGGGCCCGGTCGACAGGGGTCGGACCCGGTAGGGCACGAAGGGACGATGGTGGATGAGATCCGGCGTTCCTCCGTCCAGATCCCAGACCTGCAGCCCCCCGTGCCGCCAGCCGTGGGTGGGCAGCAGGACCTCGTCGGTGCCGTCCTGGTCCACGTCGACGACCTCGGGCTGTGAGAGGTGGCCGCGGCCGACCTGGTCCGGGGTGAGCCGGTGTCGCTCGGTGACTCCGCTGCGGGCCCACTCCACCACGAGGCCCTCGCGGGTGCTGGTCGCGGTGAAGGGCGTGCCATCGGCGAGCACGCCCCGGGCCCGGGGGTCCTGCGGCCCACCTCCGGGCACGAAGTCGAGCGCGGTCTGCCCCGTGCCCGGCTGAAAGCGCGCCTGATGGCCCGGGGTGCGAACCATCACCGCGTCGCCCTCGTCGACCAGCCAGACCCGCCCTGCCGGCATCTCGAGGCGGAGCGCGTCCTGCCCGGGTGCATCGCCGACGTGCAGGATGCCGGGCTCGGCCCGGAGCCAGGTCGACCCGACCACGAGCCGCGCGCTCCAGTCCCGCCGCTCCCAGCGTCCGTCCCGCAGCAGCACCGCGAGCGGGCGGGCGTCGGCGGGCAGCTGCGCCTCGACCGCCGGCAGATCGCCGCGCAACAGTGCGGCTCCCTGCACGATCTCCCGCGGAAGATCGTCCTCGAACCCCTCTGATAGCGGAACAAGCGCATTCCAGCGGCCCACGTCCCACGCCTCTTCCGCCAGCGCGACCCGGGTCCGCCGAACCTGCTCCGGCCCGGTCGCGTGCACCCACGCCTGGCCCAGGGCCCCGATCCGCCGACGGGCGTCCGGCTCGCGATCCGCCCACCAGGTCCAGGCGTCCGACACGGCGGCGGTGCCGGACAGCGCGGGATCTCCGACCAGGCGCCGAAACGTCTCCGCGAGTGCCGGCGCCTCCGGACCCGCCTCCGCTTCCCACTGCTGCAGGGCGAGCAGCCGATCCGCCGCCGCCTGCTCCCGAGCCTCCTGACGCAGGTCCTCGAGCCGCCGGGCATCCCACGCCGAGACCGCGCTCGTCCCCAGGGCGACCAGGGCGCCGATCCCCAGCACTGCAGCCACCGCACCCAGTCCGACCGTGAGCGGGGCCCGGCGCAGGAGCAGCCCGATCCGCCGGGTCGCGGGCGTGGGCACACTCCGCAGCGGCTGCAGCCTGCGCCAGCGCCGGAGATCCTCCGCGAGCGCCGCCGCCGTCGGCGTTCGAGCGGCTGGATCCTCGGCGGTGGCCCGGGCGAGCAACGCAGCGAGATCGGCCGGTCGAAGCTTGCTCTCCGCGAGCAGCTCCCCCGCCATCACCCCCAGGGCGTACACGTCGACCCGCGCGTCGTGAGGCCTGCCGGCACGCTGCTCGGGCGCCATGTAGCGCGGGGTTCCCGCCGCCCCGGTGCCGGCTTCCTCGAGCGCGGCGATGCCGAAGTCCAGGACCTTGGGCTGATCCCCCGCCCCGACCAGCACGTTGGCAGGCTTGAGGTCGCGGTGCACCACGCCGCGGTCGTGCACGTAGGCGATCGCGTCGGCGACCCGCTCCAGCACCCGCGCCGCACGCACCGGATCCACCCCGTCCAGCGCCCGGTCGAGGCGCTCCCCCTCGACCAGCTCCATCGCGACAATCGGCCGCCCGTCGTGCTCGAAGACCTCGTACACCTGGGGGATCCCGGGGTGCTGCACCTGGGCGAGCGCCTGCACCTCGACCTCGAAGCGGGCCCGGGCGTCGGGGGTGACGCCCAGCACGGGCAGGGTCTTCAGCGCGACCCGACGGCGGGGACGGACCTGCTCGGCCTCGTACACGACCCCCATGCCGCCACGGCCGATCTCGCGGAGGATCCGGTACAGCCCCAGCTCTTTCGGCAGATCGAGATCCTGGGCCGCGCGCTGGACCAGCCGGGAGATGCCATCGTCGGCGGTGGACTCCGCCTGGAGCAGCCGCGCCACCTCCGCGGCCAGATCCGGGTCCTGCACGCGCAGCTCGGCGAGGCGCGCCTCCTGGACCGCCGGTGACCGGTCGAGCAGGGCGTCGAGCTCATCGAGGGCGCGGGCGCGCAGGCTCACGAACACTCCACCTGGCAGCGCATCGTAGCGGAGCGGGACGCTCCACCCGTCCAACGACGGCAGCGCGTGGAACGTGCCAGCCACGGAGACCACGCAGTCTCCGCGGGCACTCAGCCCGCGGACGCAGCGCCTGCTGCCGAGCGCACCTCGAACAGCAGCACGTCCACCAGGTAGAGCTGGCGCAGGGTCGCTGCGAGCGCTGTGGCCCCGCCGGGCCAGCCCGCGGCGAGGCTCTCGACGGAGCGGGAGCCGTCCGCGCGCCGGAGCACCTGCAGCATGGCCCGACCGACGCGGACCTCGGCGGGCACCTGCAGGGTGGGGTTGACCAGCACCGCGGCGTCGCCGTCCGGTCGCACGCTGACATCGGGGTTCAACGCCGGGAAGAGCTCCGAGGGAGCCGCGCGCGCGATCAGCTCGCGCGCGCTCGGTCTGCCCGCGTTGGTCAGCACGAATCGGTGCTTGATGAGCGAGCCGTGGAACAGCTCGGCCACCGCGGCTGCCTCCCACGGATCCGCAACCTCGGCCAGCCCGAGGCGGCCCAGCACCGACAGGGACGGGGTGTACTCGGCGTGCCCGAGGAAGCGGTGCAGGGCCAGGCCGGCCCCATCGACCAGGTCGCGCACGCCGGGCACGGTGTAGGCGATGTCCCTCGGATGAAGGAGCAGATCCGCGA
>CALATR010000260.1 GCA_937891875.1 uncultured Pseudomonadota bacterium
ACGGGACGAGGTCCCGGGTCAGGTCCGCCTGGGTGGTCAGGACCGCGGCGGCCGGGCCGAAGCCGTAGGACCGGTCGATGTGGCCGACGTCTCCTGCCGGGCAGCCGCCGTCGTCGACGATGACCGCGGTCCGATGCGCGAGCTCGCGTCGGTCGAGCTCGGCGACCAGGGCGTCGAACGCGCCCACGGCGCCTTCGGTGTAGTCGGAGACGCTGGAGCGATCGAGGGTCACGAGCAGGTCGACCGGAGGCCGATCGGGGGCGCGGAAGGTCTCGGTCACCGCCTCCTCGTCCCTCCAGGATGCGCCGGTGTACGTCAGCTCCGCCTCCGGCGTCAGCGGATCGTCGCTCCGGATCCGGAGCAGCGCGGTGTCCGGCTCGACGTCGAGGGGATCGTAGGTCACGACGACGTCCAGGTAGGGCCCGCCTCCGGTGGCGCTGTACGGACGCAGGGCGTACGGCTCGGTCAGCGCGGTCTCCAGACCCAGCTCGGTTCCTGCGCTGATCAGCTGGATGTCGGACACCTCCAGGGTCGCGTTGCCCTGGTTGGTGATGCGAACCGTGCGCTGGGCGTGGCAGCCGATCCCCGCTGTGAGGGTCGGGTCCCCGTGATCGAGGTCGATCACGGGCGCGACCCCCTGTCCCATGAGTGCGACCCGGCCTGCGTTCTCGGGGTCGTTGCTCTCGATGAAGAGGGAATCGACCCAGTCCCCCGCGGTCCGGGGATCGAAGGTGACCTCGATGGTCGAGGTCTCGCCCTGCGCCAGGAGCGATGCGGCCGGTCCGGTCGCGGAGAACACGCCGTCCGGCGCCTTGCCCTGGAAGCGGACGTCGCCGATCGCCAGCTCGGCCGTGCAGGTGTTGGACACGGTGATGGTGCGCGTCTCGAGGGGACGGTCCTCCAGGATGTACACCGGTACGAACTGGATGCGGCTCGGCGAGACCTCCATGCACGGGTCGAGTGCGGGGAAGATGCTCGGCCCGGAGTCGGTGTCGGTGTCGGTGTCGGCAGGGGCGGCGCAGGCTGCGAGCAGGACGCCCAGGGAGCACAGGCGCATGGTGGTCCTCATCCCTCGCAGCTCGGCAGGCGCTCGTAGTACACCTCGACCTTCGTGCCGTCCTCCGGAGGGGGGTCCAAGACGATGTTGTTGGTGCCTATGTCGTAGGCCCACCCCTCGTTCCTCGGCACCCCGTCCACGGTCACCTCGATGCTGCCGGGGACGGGCTGCTGGCTCAGCTCGAACCACGGTCCCGAGTCGACATCCAGGAGCGGGCGTCCCAGCATGCGCTCCCACGCGGAGGTGTCATCGGCGCGGCACAGCGACAGGAAGGCGCCGCCGGTGGAGACGGTCGCCTCGTAGTAGCCGCGACCGGGCGCATACGTTCCGCAGCCGCTGGGGTAGTCGCCAGCAACGGCGTGCAAGACGAGGTCCTCGGGGCGGCGGGGCACCGACTGCAGGGTCGCGACCGCGCTGGACCAGGAGCCTTCGCCCACGTTGCCAGACACGAAGACGATCGCGAGCCGACCGCCGGGGCGGACGAAGCCCTCGTTGCAGCCACCAGCGCCCAGGTTGTCCTTGCTGGTGGCCGCGACCGCCCGGTCCAGCAGGTAGGTCTCGTCTCCGTAGGGGACCAGTCTCTCGTCGACATCGGCCATGACCTCGAAGGCCAGGGTCGCGTCGGATCCGGTGAGGGTGGCGTCGATCCAGGGCTCGGCGCCGGCGATGCAGCCGTCGTCCGACACCACCGCGGCCAGGCGGTAGTCGATGGAGGCGTCGGAGAGTGTGGTCTGAAGGGCCGGAATGGCCTCGTCCAGGGTGCGCAGTGCGTCGCGGGTGTCCGACGAGCGGTCCAGCACGAACAGGGCGTCCACCTGGGGCGTGGCGTCGTACTCGAACGAGTCGGTGTTGTTCCCGAAGACGGTGCCCGTGCCCTTCACCTCGACGGTCGCCACGGGAGTCAGCGGGTCGTTGCTCTGGACCTGGACGAGGCCGTCGTCGGAGAAGGTGTCGATGGGCAGGTAGTCGACCCAGAACTCGCTGATGGGTCCGTCCCGGTCGTCCTGGTAGGGTCCGAGGGTCCACGGGAGGGGTCCGTTGTCCAGCGGGGCCAGGTCGACCGAGAACTGGTCGGGTGACGAGGTGAAGACCTGGATGTCCGATACGGTGAGGTCCTGCGTGCCCCGGTTTCTGATCTCCACCACCTGGCTGGTCTCGCAGCCGATGTACGGCGAGCCGTAGTCGTACGCGGTCGGGCTCAGGATGATCCGCGGCCCGTCCGCGTTCCCCTCCAGGCGGACGACCTTGGTGGGGTCGTCGGGGGCGTTGCTCTCGACGACCAGATCGCCGCGGTACGTGTCCACTGCGGCCGGCTCGAACGCGACGTCGACCGTCACCGACGAGCCGGCCTGCACGAGCTGTGGCGGAGGGGATGCCAGGGAGAAGGTGCTCTCTGGCGCGACGCTGTCGATCCGCACGTCCGTCAGCTGCAGGGTGCCTTCGCAGTCGTTGCGGAGGGTGATCGACTCGACGGCCCGGCCTCCACCCGCGGTGAGGTCCACGGCAGGGAAGGCGACGCTCTCCGGCGAGATGGCGATGCAGGCGGTGGGCTGCTCGACCACCGGATCGGTGTCCTCATCCGGCACCGCGGGCTCGCATGCGGCGAGCGCGACGAGCGTGCCCAGGATCCTTGGCGTTGGCCTCATCCTTCCCCCCGTTGTGAAGCAGGTGTCAACGTAGGCTGAGGTGCTGCGATCCGCGACATCCGATCACCCATCGCACCACGGGAGCTTGTCGTAGGTGATCTCCACCTTGGAACCAGGCAGAGGTGCGAACTCGGCCTCGAACACGATGGAGTTGGCGCTGATGTGGTACTCCCAGCCGGTGAGGCGCTGTACGCCGTCGATCGTCACCGTGATGTTCTGGGGGACGGGCTGGCCGGAGAGCTCGAAGCGACGGGGGCGAGTCCGGTAGGACGCCATGCGGTCGACCAGGCCCTTCGACCAGTCAGACGCGCAGATGGACCGGAATGCGCCGCCGGTGGCGACGGTCGCCGAGTAGTAGCCAGTGCCGGCGGTCGCGGTCTCACACCCGGACGGGTAGTCACCGGCGATGGCGCTGAGCACGACCTCGTCCGGGTTCGTCTTCAGGCTCTGGAACAGGCTGACGTAGTAGCTCCAGGCGTTCGGAGAGCCATCGGCCGTCGAGGAGATGTTCAGCAGGGCGAGCGCCGCATCTTCGCGGTAGAACGCTGCGTTGCAGCCGCCCGCACCGATGTTCCGCAGGCTCAGTGCGTTCTCGGTGAGCCAGTACCCGCTCTCGGTCCTGGCGCTCGCGGAGGAGAGCGTGAAGTCGAGGTCCATCATGGTCCTGAACGTACCGATGGCCTCGGACGCACCGAAGGTGCTGTCGATGTACGGCTCGGTGCCGAGGATGCATCCGTCGTCCGCCACCACGATGGCGGCGTGAATGTCGGCGTCAGCGGCGATCAGCTCCTCGGCCAGTGCCTCCAGGTTCTTGGTGGTGGCCGCCCTGAAGTCCTCCATCGCCTCGGCCCGGTCGAGCGTGATGAGCACGTCCAGCTCGGGCTTGCTCGGCACCTCGAACGTGTCCACGCCGTGCTCGAAGAAGGTCCCGGTGCCCTGGGCCCGAAGGACCATCTCCGGTGCGTACGGGTCGTTGCTCGCGATGGTGACGAAGGCCTCGTCCGCGAACGTGTCGAGCGGGCGATAGTCCAGATAGAATGTCAAGTCTGGACCGTTCTCCATTCCGTCGTACGGCGCGAGCACGAACGGCGGCCGGCCGTTCGAGAGCACGTCCAGGTCCACGCTGAACTCCTGCTCGGAGGCCGTGAACAGCGTGATCTCGTCGATGACGAGCTCGTGGGTGCCCAGGTTGCGGATCGTGACCGGATGGCCGGTCTCGCAGCCGATGAATGGTGCGGCGAAGTCGTGGGCGCCCGGGCCGATGTCGATCCTGGGCGCCAGGCCGGCTCCGGAGAGCGGCACGCTGACCGCTGCACGCTCGGGGTCGTTGCTGCGGATGAGCAGCTGGCCGGACGCGGTCCCTCCCCGGATCGGGGCAAAGGTGAGGGCGACGCTCGCCTGTTCGCCTTCCTGCACGATCAGCTGGTCCACACGGTCGACAGAGAAGACCGAGACACCGTTCGGCACGTCTGTCGTGACGTCCAGGCTGGTGAGCTCGAGGGCGCCGCCGCAGGTGTTGCTGATCCGCACCATCTCCCGCACGGGTTGGACCTCGTCGCTGATCTCCACGCCGCCGAAGTCGACCGCCGCGGGCTCGACCTCGATGCAGGGGTCGAGGGCGTCTGGAGTCCGGGCGGGCACCGGCACATCTGCGGCGCAGGCGGCGCCGAAGACGAGCATCGGCAAGATGGAGGTTCTCACGGGATCTCCGACATCGCTTCGGGGGAACGGCGGAAGACCCGCGGCGCGCTGGCGCCGCGGGTCGGTGATCACAGCGGAGGGATCAGCCCGCGCAGTCCGGCAGCCGCTGGTAGAAGACCTCGATGGTGGAGCCACCGGCGGGGATGAAGTCGTTGTCGAACACGACGCTGTTGGAGCTGATGTCGTACTCCCAACCGACGTTGATGGTCACGCCGTCGATGGTGACCTCGATGGTCTGGGGCACCGGCTGCTGGGTGAGCTCGAACGAGTCGTTGATGGCGACGGACTCGGCCGCCAGGTCCTCGAGGCTCTTGGCCCAGTCGCTGGAGCAGATGGAGAGGAACAGGCCGCCGGTGGCGACGGTGCCCTCGTAGTAGCCGGTGCCCGGGGAGGCCGAGCCACAGCCGCTCGGGTAGTCACCGGCGACCGCGTTGATGACCACGTCCTCGGGGTCGGCCTTGAGGCTCTGGAAGAGGCTGACGTAGTAGGACCAGCTGTTGACCGACTGCTCGGGCTCGTCAGAGACGTGCACGATGGAGAGGAACGCGTCCTCGCGGTAGAACTCGCTGTTGCAGCCACCGGCGCCGATGTTCTTCAGCGACAGGGCGGCCTCGGCGAGCATGTAGCCGCGCTCCGTGTTGGAGCCGTAGCCGGCGAGGCTGAAGTCGACGTCGGCCATCACGCCGAACGCGTCCACGGCGGCGGACTCGGAGAAGGTGCCGTCGATGTAGGCGTCGGAGCCGACGACACAGCCGTCGTCCGCGACGATGACGGCCGCGTGGTAGTCCGCGTCCAGGCTGGCGAGCGTGCCGACGAAGACGTCGAAGTTGTTCTGGACCTCGGCGATGTTGTCGGACATCGAGCAGGAGCGGTCCAGCGTGAACATGATGTCCGTCGCGGAGCGGATGGGCTGCTCGAAGACGTCGAGGTTGTCACCGAACTTGGTACCGGTGCCCTCGGCCTCGGTGACCTTCTCGGGCAGGAACGGATCGTTGCTGTAGAAGGTGACGAAGCCCTCGTCCGTGAAGGTGTCGAGCGGCAGGTAGTCGAGGTAGACGTCCACGATCGGGCCACCCTGCGTGCTGTCGTAGGGGGCGATGGTGAACGGCAGGGCGCCGTTGGTGAGCGGGTCGAGGTCGACCGAGAACTCCTCGACGGAGGCGGTGAAGACCTCGGCGTCGTCCACGATCAGGTCGGCGTTGCCCTGGTTGGTGATGCTGAAGACCTGGCCGGTCTCGCAGCCGATGTAGGGCGCGCCGTAGTCGTACTCACCCGGGGTGACCTCGATCTTGGGGGCGATGCCCTGGCCCTCG
>CALATR010000261.1 GCA_937891875.1 uncultured Pseudomonadota bacterium
CCACCGGCACCACCAGGCCGCGCGGCGTGCTGACCGCGACGCCGATGTTGTAGAAGTTCTTGTAGATGACCTCGTTGCCGTCGATCTCGGCATTGACCGCCGGGAACTCCTTGAGACCCTCGATGGCGGCCTTGAGGAAGAAGCTCATGAAGCCCAGCTTGAAGCCGTTCTTCTCGACGAACTTCTCCTGGTAGGTCTTCCGCAGCGCCATGATCCCGCTCATGTCGGCCTCGTTGAAGGTCGTGAGCATGGCGGTGGACTGCTTGGCCTCGAGCAGGCGGCGGGCGATGGTCCGGCGGAGCGGGCTCATCTTGACCCGCTCGGTGCGGGCGGCACGATCTGCGTTGCTCTGGGCGGCGGGCGCCGACGACTTCGCGGCGGGCGCGGACTTGGCGGGCTCCTTCACCTGGGCCTTCACGTCGGCGCTGGTGACGTTGCCGCGGCGACCGGTGCCCTTGACGTCCTTGATGTCGACGCCAGAGGACTGGGCCTCGCGACGGGCGGCCGGACCGGCCTTCACGTCACCGCCAGCGTCGGCTGGGGCGGACTCTTCGTCGGCGGGCGCGGACTCGCCGCCCTCGCTCGCGGACGCGCCCTCGGCACCCTCCTCGATCTTGCCGAGGATCGCGGTGATGTCGACCTCGTCGCCCTCCTCGGCCAGCTGCTCCCTGAGCACGCCGGACACGGGCGAAGGGACCTCCATCGAGGCCTTGTCCGAGTCCACCTCGATGACCGGCTCGCCGGCCTCGACGTGGTCGCCGACGTTCTTGAGCCAGCCAGCGATGAAGACGGTGGAGACGGACTCTCCGATCTGCGGGACCTTCAGGTCGACCATGGCCATGGGAACTTGCTCCAGAAGAGAGGGTGCGGCGCGCCCGGGATGCCCGGCGGCCGGTGAGAGGATGTGGCTAGCGCTTCAGCTCGCCGCGGAGCGCTTCCTTGACCAGGCGCGCCTGCTGGGCGCGGTCGCGCTTGTTCGAGCCGCCCGCGGGGGACGCGGCGGCCGGACGGCCGGCGTAGTGCAGGGCGCGACTGGGGAAGTGCTCGTAGAACCAGTGGAACAGCGTGGGGAAGGCGCCCATGTTGCGGGGCTCCTCCTGGCACCACACCACCTCGGCGTCGGGATGCGCGTCCAGCAGGGCACCGATCTCGGCGGCCGGGAAGGGATGGAGCATCTCGACCCGATGCAGGGCGACCGGCACCTCGTACTCGGCGGACAGCTCCGAGCGCGCAGTGTCGAGCTCGTAGTAGACCTTGCCCGTGCAGAACACGAGGCGCGTCGGCTTGCCGGGCGGCTTGGGATCGGGGATCACCCGCTGGAACGAGCCGGTGGCCAGCTCATCCAGGGTCGACGTGGCAAGCGGCGAGCGCAGCAGGCTCTTCGGCGACATGACGATCAGCGGCTTGCGCACGTTGCGGCAGACCTGCTGGCGCAGCGCGTGGAAGTAGTTCGCCGGAGTCGTGATGTTCGCGACCTGGATGTTCTCGTCCGCGCAGGCGGCGAGGTAGCGCTCCAGCCGAGCGGAGCTGTGCTCGGGACCCTGGCCCTCGTAGCCATGGGGCAGCAGCATCACGAGGCCGCTGCACCGACCCCACTTCACCTCGGACGCGGTGATGAACTGGTCGATCATGATCTGGGCGCCGTTGGCGAAGTCACCGAACTGGGCCTCCCAGAGCACGAGCGCGTCCGGGTAGTCCAGCGAGTAGCCGAACTCGAAGCCCAGCACGGCGTACTCGGACAGGAAGCTGTCGAAGACCTCGAAGCGCGCCTGATCGGGCGCCAGGTGGTCCAGCGGACGGTACTCCTCCACCGAGCCGATGTCGGTCAGCACGGCGTGGCGGTGGGAGAACGTGCCGCGGCCGCTGTCCTGGCCGGACATGCGCACCCGGATGCCCTCCACGAGGAGGCTGGCGAACGCGGCCTGCTCGGCGACGGCCCAGTCGATGGGCTGGTCACCGCGGGCCATCTCCACCCGCTGCTCCAGCACGCGGCGCACCTTGCGGTGGGCGTCGAAGCCATCGGGGATGGTGTTGGCCTTCACCAGGAGCTCGCGGAGCTGCTCGCGGTCGACCGCGGTCTCGGCCTCGTCGTCGATGTGCCCCTGGTAGTGCGCCCAGATGCCCTTGAGCGGACGCATCACCTCGGCGCGCTCACGGTCGCCGTGAACGCCATTCGACGTCTGCTTGCGGTCGTAGATCGCCAGGTCCGGGTCGGCGCCCTTGCCGGATGCCGCGCGGATGTCCTCCTCGACGTCCGGGTTCTTCTCCGGCCGGTCGAGGGCAGCCTGCATCGCCTCCAGGCTCTCCCGGGCGATCTGCTCCGACTGCTCCTTCGTCGTGTAGCCGATCTCCTGCAGCTGCTTCGCGTACGCCTCCCGCGGGGTCGGGCGCTTGCGGATGAGCTTGTAGAGCTTGGGCTGGGTGTATCCAGGCTCGTCGCCCTCGTTGTGGCCGTACTTGCGGTAGCAGTACATGTCGATGACCACGTCGCGACCGAAGGTCTGGCGCCACTGCACAGCGATCTTGACGGCCGCGGCGACCGCGCGCGGGCTCTCGCCGTTGACGTGGAAGATGGGCACGCCCAGCAGCCGCGCCATGTCGGTGGCGTAGGGGCCGGAGCGGCCGTCCTCGGGCTGGGTGGTGAACCCGATCTGGTTGTTGACGACCACGTGGATGGTGCCGCCGGTGTGGTACGCGCGCAGCTCGCTGGCCTGCAGGACCTCGGCGACCACGCCCTGGCCGGCAAAGGCGGCGTCACCGTGGATGAGCACGCCCATGCGACGGTGGCGGTCGGGGTCGTTGGCGCGGTCCTGCTTGGCGCGCACACGGCCGTTGACGACCGGGTCGACCGCCTCGAGGTGGCTCGGGTTCGGCGTGAGCGACAGGTGCACGGTCTTGCCGCTGCGGGTCGTCTTGTCCGAGCTGTAGCCGAGGTGGTACTTCACATCGCCCGATCCGTCAGGAACATCGTTTCGAAGCGGATCCTCGAACTCCTGCACGATGATGCTGACCGGCTTGTCCATGATGTTGGCCAGCACGTTCAGTCGACCGCGGTGGGCCATGCCGAAGATGACTTCCTCGACCTCCTGGTCTGCCGCGTAGTCGAGCAGGAGGTCCAGCAGGGGGATCAGCGTCTCGCCGCCCTCCAGGCTGAACCGCTTCGTGCCCGGGAACTTCATGTGCAGCAGGCGCTCGAACGACTCGGCGTCCGAGAGGCGACGGAGGAGATGGAGCTCCTCGTCCTTGTCGAGCACCTCGGTGTGGGGCAGGTGCTCGAGGTGGCGAGCGAGCCACTGCTTCTGCTCCACCACGTTGATGTTCATGTACTCGGACGCCAGGTACGTGCAGTACGCCGAGCGGACGTGCTCGAGGATGTCGCGCAGGGTGGCGAACTCGGGCAGGCCGTACAGCGGGGCGGTGGCGAACCGCAGGTCCAGATCGGACTCGGACAGGCCGTAGTACTCGAGCGTCAGCTCCGGATGCTCGACCCGCTCACGCTCACCGAGGGGGTCGACCCGGGCGAGCAGGTGACCGCGGACGCGGAACGCGTTGACCAGCTGGGCCACCCGCGCCTGCTTCGCCGCCGACTCCAGCGCCAGGCGCGTGTTCCCGGCGCTCTCCGGAGGGAGGTCGGCCAGGACGGAGGGCTGGGAGGGGGGCGCATCGAAGATGGACCGGGCCTGGAACGTAGGCCCGATCTGGAAGTGGCCGTTGGTCAGGCCAGCGCCCGCGCCGTTGCTGGCGCTGGCGTGCCCGTTGCCACCGGCACCATCATCGACCCAGGTAGAGAACAAGGAGGCCCAGGCCTCCTCCACACTGGTCGGGTCGTCGAGCCAGGACTGGTACTTGGCGTCCAGAAAGGCTGCGTTGTCGCCAGACAGGAGACTGTCGCTGCTCACGCGCACTCCGGGAGTGATCGGACCGAAGGGCTAACCGGTTCGGTCTGATTGGCTCTGTGGTGCAGGCAACCGATCGTTGCTGTCGGCGAGACGGGTGGCGGCGGGGTGGACTGCGGTCGTCCGGCGAGAGGTCGCGTCGCTGCCAGCGACGGAGTGGCGGGGCGGTCTCGACTGGCGGGAGTCGCG
>CALATR010000262.1 GCA_937891875.1 uncultured Pseudomonadota bacterium
CCCTGCTGAAGCGCCGGCGGTTCGTCGAGTGCTCCAACGTCCGCGGCCGCGAGTGCTGGCGGCTGACCGGGAGGGGCCATGCCCACCGGTAGGAACGACAGGACGGCCGGCCTGCTCGATGCGCTGGCGTTCATCGATGACCACGTGCATGGCGCCGCGATCTGGGGCGTCATCGGGCACTGCCAGATCGGCGAGGCGGCTGCCCGCCGGCGCCTGGACACGCTGATCGAGAAGGGCCTGATCACCTGCGAGACCGGCAGCAACGGCCGGCCAGGTCGGCAGCCCAACGCGTACCAGACGACCGCTCGAGGTGCGGCGATCGCCAAGCACTGGCGGCAGATCGCCGCGCTGCTCGCCGGCGAAGACGCCGCCCCCGCTCACCACCTGCAGCTCGTCCAAGAGCCGCGGGGTGGGCGATGAACGTCCACATCAACCTCTGGTTCCAGGACCTGCTCGAGTCCACCGCGGTGGAGATCGCGGCCGAGCGGTTCGGGGTCCCGGTCGACCAGGTGGACCCCGACGTCTGGGGCCCCGAGGTCAGCGGGGCCTCCTGGCAGTTCAACCACCAACCGGACTCGGGCGCCGTCGTCCAGGCGAACGTCACCGTCAGCGACTGCCTTCGCCGACTGATCAGCGGCGCCAACGACGCAGCCACGGAGGGCGCATGATCCCGACCATCAAGGACGTTCAGATCCCGCTCGACACCCGCGGCGCGTCCTGCGCGTGGCTGTCGTGGCGCGTGGACCGCTTGCTCTTCGGCCTCGAGGTGAGCCCCGGCCTGCCCGACGGCGGGACCGGCCTGCAGCTCGCGCTCGCGCTCGGCCTGGTCACCGTCGGCGTCGACCTCCGCCTGGGCGTGTTCGCCACGGGCGTCGCGCTGGGGATCGTCGTGATGGCGTTGTGCACGGTGACGCTGTTCGTCGTCGCCGCGGTCGTCGTCGGCACGCCCGCGCTGCTGGGGCTGCGATGAGCCCGGTCACGCACACCATGGGCTCGCCGCCGCCGGACCGCTCCGGACCGCCGATCGCCTCGCGCCTGGTCGGCAGCGCGGAGCTGTCACACTGCGAGACCTACCGGTTCTGGCTTCACCGCGGGCTCGCGGGCAGGAGCGACGAGGATCGGCGGATCGCCTGGGTGATGGCGAACCCCTCGACCGCGAACGCCGCGGCCTCCGACCCGACGATCACGCGGATCGTCCGGTTCTCCAGGGCCTGGTCGTTCACCTCGCTCGACGTGGTCAACCTCTCCCCGTTCCGGAGCTCGAAGCCGGAGCTGGCGCACGGGCACGAGCTCGCGCCGTGGGCCCGCCGGCGGAACCTCGCGGCGCTCGAGCACGCGCTCTCCGACGCGGACCTGGTGCTCGCCGCCTGGGGCACCGTGGGCGCGCCGTTCCTCGCGGCTGATCCGGACCTCCGGGCGTGCCTGGCGGGCCGGGCCCTGCACGTGCTCCGGCTGACCAAGGACGGGCACCCGAGCCATCCGCTCGCCCGAGGTCGGCACGGCGCGCCCCACAGCGCCGAGCCCCAGCCCTGGGGGCCGTCATGGGCATGAACACGCGTCAGACGCGGTGCCTGTGGGCCGCGACGATGACGATGCTGCTGGCGATCGCCGGCGCCCTGGTGGCTCTGCTGCAGGTGCTGCCGTGAGCTCGGCGGCCGTTGGCTCGATGGACCGCCAGCGACAGCGGCAGATCCCGGCCAGCACGGAGGACCTGACGACCTCCGGGATCGTGACGTGCCAGGTCTGTGGCTCCCGGCACGTCGCCGCGCGGTGGAGGCCGCTGGACGGCCTGGACGAACCCGCCGACGTACGGGCCTGCCCCCGCTGTGGCGCGCTCAAGCTGCAGCGGTGGTGGCTCTGATGGGCGACAGCCACCGGATCCGGTCCGAGTTCGATCCGAGCTCGCCGCGGGAGTCGCGGTGGGCCGGAGAGCCCTGCGCGACGGCGACGTGCTCGGGGATCGGCCGGCATCCCGTTGAGGTACAGGGCCTGCGGGCGCCCGAGTGGGTGCAGGTGTGCTCCGACTGCAAGGCCGACCTCGACGCCGGCAGACTGGCGCCACCCACGCTCGAGCGCGCCGGCGAGCGACCCTCGACCCGCTGTCAGAGCTGCCCAGTGCCGGTCACGACGGCGTGCCGCCGTTGCAACCCGCTCGGACTGCTCGGAACGGACGCGCCGGCGACCACACGTGAGGCGCGGCGCGCCCTGGCCGAGCTCTCCCGACATCGGCCACCGCCGAGCAGCCCACGACCTCCCCCTCGACGGGTCCGCCAGTGGGCTGACGGGCCACCCAAGGCGCCGAGCTCGCCACGACCCACGCGGGCGCCACCGCCCGCGCAGCACCGGAGGACCACCGTGTCCCAGACCACCGAGAACACCAGCTCGAGCGCCGCAGCGCGCCGCCAGGACGAGGACGTGCTCCTCGCAGCCCTGCGGCACGGACCCGTCAGCAAGGCGCTGGCCACGACGCTCCTGAAGAGCAAGTACCGCGCGACGGCCATGCTCAACCGGATGCTGGCGGATGGCCTGGTCGAGCGCACGGGCAAGGCGCGTGCGGTTCGCTACCTCCTGACCACGGACGGCACCGCGCTCGCCGTGGCGCGGAGGATCGAGGCCGCAGCTCCCGCCGACGTCGACGACGCGCCGGCGAGATCCACGAAGCAGGCACCACCAGCCAAGCAGGCACCACCGGCCGCTGCCGACCCCCCGCCCGCCGCCGCGGAACCCGCCGCCGCGGAACCCGCCGCCGCGAAACCCGCCGCCGACCCGGAGGACGACGGCCCCGCCGGCTGGATGGGCTCCGAGAGCGAGGAAGACGCGATCGCCGACTCCGTCGTGCGCGACCGCCCCGATCTCGCCGCCTTGGCGGGCGGAGTCCTCGGTGTGGAGGACAACGAGGACGTCGAGCTCGGCAAGGCCGAGGGCGACCGCGTGGAGGCGGCGATCGACCAGGCCGAGCGCGACGTCGCGGCGCGGCTGGATGGGCTCC
>CALATR010000263.1 GCA_937891875.1 uncultured Pseudomonadota bacterium
CCGCTCCACGACTCCGGTGTCGAGGTCCATGAGGAACGTGTCGAGCTCGGTGTCGCCCGTGGCCGCCTGCGTGATCACGACGAGCCCGCCAAATGCGAAGCGCACGCCCCGCACCTCGTGTCCGTTCCCACCAGGCAGGTCCCAGCCGAGCGTCTGCACGTCCAGGGGCAGGTCCTGGGTCACGGGCTCCGCCTCCCGACGGGATGCCGACGCGACATAGACCTCATCCTCCAGGATCTGCCGCCAACGCGGTAGATCGCCGCACGTCCGCCGTGCCCACAGGTCGAGATCCCGCAGCGGGCGACCGGAGCAACGCTCGGCGAAGACCTCGTGGGGCAGCTGGCGCTCCGGGTAGAAGCCGATCGCCTCCTCGGGAAGCACGTCCTCGGCGTCCGACCATGGACCGGGATCTCCATCCACGATCGTCCAGGTGTCGTCGACTGCGTGGCAGAGCTCGTGCTTCATCACGGACTCGTACTGGCGCGGCAGGCCCTCGAAGGACGCTCCCTCGATGCTGTAGTCCAGCACGATGTTGTCGGTGGTCTTGTTGTAGTAGCCGAACGGGTCGACCCGCTGGAGCGGATGGCGGGCGTCGTCGGCCAGGCGCACCTCGGCCACACACAGCGAGCTCGGCTCGAGCTCGGCGACGAAGGCATCCAGCACACCCTGCATGTGGTCGACCATGCCCTCGGGGGCGCCACCGTCGTGGTCGACGACCCGAAGCTCCGCCGGCGGCGGGCAGTCCGAGCCGCACGCGGAGAGCAGCAGTGCAGTGACCCCGAGCGCTCGAATCATCTCGCCCCCTGCATGCCCCCGTAGCCCGCCTGGGCGGAAGGTCCCGGCGTCGGCGGATCCGGGCGGCGATCGAGTCCGAGGCGCTGGGCGGCGAGGTTGAACCAGGGGCGCAGGGTCGGGCCGACGGCGAGGCGCACCCCGTGGCGATCGGCGTCGGCGGCGAGGCGGGAGAGCTGGGCGCGGCACCCGGCGCGGTCCCCGCCGTCAGCACTGGCCAGCAGGAGACGTACGAGATCCGCCTGCCAGCGGGCTCGGAGCCAGGAGGGGTCGACCGGGGCGCTGGCGAGCAGGGCGTCTGCGGCCTCGCGCTGGCCGAGGGCGGCGCACAGGCTGGCCCGGAGCAGGGCGCGCCAGCAGATCTCGGCGGCCTGATCGAGCTGGTCGCCACCGAGGGGTCCGCCGGCGAGGGCCTGGGCCTGGGCGAGCTGGCCGCGGAGCAGGGCCACGTAGACCCGCCCGAGCACGAGGTGGGCGCGCCAGCCCTCGTCGCCGAACGCGCGAAAACAGGCGTCTGCTGCGTCGAACTCACGCGATGCCCCGTCCGGGTCGCCCTCCTGCACACACACCCAGCCCAGGTGCGCCAGGCTCACGCCCTCCGCACGCTGATCTCCCAGGGCACGATGCAGTCGGACCGCCTCGGCGAGCCTCCGTCGCGCCAGTCCGGCGTCCCCCTCGGTGCAGGCCATGAGCCCCAGGTTGCCCAGCGCGATGGCCACGCTGCCCACGTTGTGGTGTGCCCGGTGCAGGGCGAGCGCCTTCGACCACGCCTCGACCGCGCCGCCCAGGTCCCCGCGCATGCGCCGATTGGCTCCCAGGTTCGACCACGCCTTGCCCAGGTAGGACCCGTCGTCCGCCTGCTCCAGGAGCACGATCGCCCGCCGCAGCAGGGCCGCCGCGCCCTCCACGTCCCACCGCTGGCGCCGGATCGCCAGCGCCACGGTCGCCCGTCCGACCAGGGACGGATCGCCCGTCGCCTCGCCGACCGCGATCGCCTCCTCCGCCGCCTGCTCGGCCTCGTCGTGCCCGAGGTGCAGCAGGGCGAGGGAGCGGAGCCGCAGCAGGTGTCCCCGCCAGATCGGCGCCGGATCCGCCGCGAGGCCCGCAGCACTTGCCGCCAGCGACGCACTCCCCGGCCCGCGCACCCCGTGCAGGTGGGCCAGCGCGAGCGCGAGCCGGGCGGCCGGTTCCCCCCGCGCCCGCCGGAGCGCCACCCCGAGGTTCTCCCGCTCGAGCCACAGCCAGTCGAGCTCCTCGCGGCGACTGGGGCTCCCGCGGGGATCGAAGCGGCGGGCGGCTCGGGTCGCGAACCAGTCGACGTGCCAGTCGTGGACCGGATCGTCCTCGGGCAGGTGCTCGGCGGCGAAGGCGCGCACCACGTCGAGCAGGCCGAGGCGCCCCCCGGGCCAACGCACCAGCAGGCCGTGGTCCCGCAGCGCGCGCAGTCCGTGCAGCACGTCGTCTCCACCCCGGCCGAGCACGCCCTCGGCCGCCTCGAGGGACAGGCCGCCGCGAAACACGGTGCACCGGGCGAGCAGGACCCGGGCCGGCGCGTCGAGGGCGGCCCAGGATCCCTCCAGCGCCCGGCGCAGGCTCCCGTGGCGATCCGGCCGATCCCGGCGATCATCGCGCAGCTCGAGCGGTGCCTCCAGCCGGCGGAGCAGGGCGGCGGGGCCGAGCACGTCGAGCTGGGCCGCGGCGAGCTCGAGCGCCAGCGGCAGGCCGTCGAGGCGGTGGACGATCTCGTCCGTCACCGCGCCGTCGAGAAGGACCTCCGGGGCGCGGGCGGCGGCCCGGTCGCGGAGCAGGCGCACCGAGTCGGCGATCGACAGCGTAGGGACCTCGATCACCCGCTCCCCTGAGACCCGCAGGCGCTGGCGGCAGGTGACCAGGATCCGCAGCTCCTCGACCGCGCCCAGCCAGGCGGCAGCGAGGCGCGCCACGTCGTCGACCGCGACCTCGGCGTTGTCGAGCACCAGGATCGGGCGCTCCAGCAGCCGCAGCCCCGCGACCGGCGCAGCCTCCTCGTGCAGTCCACCCCCGTCGAGCCCGAGGGCGTCCAGCACCGCCCCCGCCACGCTCGCCCGGTCACGGGCGTCGACCAGCGAGGCGAACACCACGCGATGTTCGGCCTGCCGGGCCCACTCCCGCGACAGGCGCGTCTTGCCGATCCCCCCGGGCCCGACGAGGCTCACCAGCCGTGCGCCAGCCTCGAAGCTCGCCGCGATCCGCGCCACCAGCGGCTCGCGACCGAAGCACGGGTCGAGGTCCACCGGCACCGCGCCGCGCCCCCCGCGCCGACGCAGCTCCAGGCGGTAGCCCTCCCCCCAGGCCGTGACCAGGTGCACGGGTTCAGAAGGATCTTCCTCGATCTTGACCCGGAGTCGGGTGACGGCCGCGTCCACCGCCCGGCTCACGACATCGGGCGCATAGCCCCACACCTCGGTGAGCAGCTCGCCGCGGGGCACGTCCTGGCCGGCCCGATCGGCGAGGTAGGAGAGGAGCGCCGCCTCCCGGCTCGTGAGCGCCGCGCGGACCTCACCGCCGCGGCACACCTCGCCGCGCGCGAGGTCCACCGTGCAGGCCTCCAGCTCGAGCAGGCGCTGCTCCACGGCATCTCCTGCACCAGCAGTGCCGGTGGTTCGCCCGATGTCAACCTCGTCACACCCTGAGACAGGTCGTTCAGGCAGCCGCGCGGCGACCCTCGCACCCTGGGAGCGCACCCCCCGGAGGAGGAGCCCATGCGCACCCTGACCACGACCCTGACCCTGCTCGGACTGCTCACCGCCTGCACCGGCGACAGCGTGACCCCGGACGGAAGCGACGACACCGACGTCGTCAGCACCGACCCCACCTGCGACCCCCCATCCGCCACCACCTGCGACAACCCCTACGCCAGCCTGCGCGGCACGGTCCGCCTGGGCGCCGATGCTCCCGAGGGCTCGCGCCAGGGCCGGCTCCTGATCCTGCTGGCCCACGAGTGGCTCGGCCAGGGCGCTGTCGGCGGCGTGCCCCACATCGGCGCGGATCTCGGCGAGGTCGACCTCGACGCGGGCCCGATCGACTTCGAGCTCGACATGTGCGCTGGCGGCTCCATGTGGTCCGAGGAGAACTGCAGCTACCAGCTCATCGCGGTGATCGACACGAACGGCAACCAGACCTCGAGCAACATGGTGCCCGACGCCGGCGAGCTGGCCGGGCGCATCGCCTCTCTCGACGTGTCCTGCCACGCCGAGACCGAGTGCCTCGATCTCGTCATCGACTGCGCCGGTCCGGACTGCGTCCGCTTCGAGGACAAGACCACCGCCTGCGCCTGCGACCCGGACAGCTGCAACAGCGAGTACGTGACCTGCAGGTAGCCCAGGCCAGCGGTCGCCAGGAGGTCCCGAACGGCGCAACAACGCGCGCTCCATCGTCGTACACTGCAGCGACGACGTCGTTCCACCCACTCCGGACTGTCCATGGGCCTGCTCAACGCCGACCGCTTCTCCCCCATCCTGTTCATCGGCCTGGGAGGAGCGGGCTCGCGCACCGTCGACCTCCTCGCCGGCAAGCTCGCGCGGCACCCGCTGCGCGACCGCCTGGCCGATCTGGCGCACTTCGTCGCCATCGACACGAACAAGGACGACCTGGCGCGCAACAAGAACATCGAGCCCGACTGCCGCTTCCTGATCAGCGCGTTCGATCGCCGGGCCTACGTGCGGCGCAAGCGCGGCGAGGCCGAGCTGCCCGAGGACCCGATGGTCACGGGCTGGATCCACCCCGACTACGACTTCCGCGAGGCCCGCG
>CALATR010000264.1 GCA_937891875.1 uncultured Pseudomonadota bacterium
CTTGCTGCCGTAGGACTGGAGACTGGAGACTGGAGACTGGAGACCGGCCCTCCACTCCCGCAACACCGCCTCGGCCCGCCACTCACTCCCGCAACAACGCATCCAACCCGAACTTCACCCGCCGCAGCACCGGTCCCAGCGGGCCGTGGTGCACGTTCTTGCGCAGGGCGACCAGGAGCTTGCGCTCGAGGTGGTGGCGGTCGAGGGGGGGCTTGCGGGGGCCGGTGGGGGTGGCCGCGTCGATCGGGTCCCACAGGGTGTCGCGGGGGTGGCCCCAGGCGGCGAGGTCCTCGTCGGACACGCCGCGGATCATGCGCGCCAGGTGGGCGCGGCGGATGGGGTCGTCCTTGACCTCGCTGGCCCAGGCGTCTGCGGAGGTGGTCACCGGGCGATCGTTGCGGTCCACGCCGATCGGGTCGCCGGGGCCGGCGGCGGGAGCGTCGGTCTGGCCGTAGTGCACCATGTCCGGCTCGAAGGGCAGCTCGGCGGCGGCGCAGATGGCGGCGAGCGCGCGCTCGGGATCGGTGACCAGGTCTTCGTAGCGGACGTGCACCCGGTGGGGTGCGGACGACTCGCGGAGGAAGCGGCCGATGGCGGGCACGTAGCGCTCGACGATGGGGTTGTGGGCGTGGGCCACCTCCCAGTCGTCGTCGAAGAAGCTACGGGCGTAACTGGAGAACACGGCGAACGGGTGCCGGGTGAGCACGACGTAGGTGGCGTCTGGGTAGAGGCGCTCGACGAAGGGCAGGACGAGGGCGTAGGCCGGGGTCTTGTCGACCACCCGCGCCTTGCCCTGACGCAGCCCGTCGTACAGGCGGTCGGTGCAGGCACGCAGGGCGTCGACGTACGCCTGCTCGCCGCCGGGCAGGGCCTCCACCAGGGCGCGCTGGCCGAGCGCGGTCTGGAACGGGTCGTAGGGCGCCTTGTCGACCCGGTCGAAGTAGCCGAGGTGGGCGAGGGGAGTCAGCAGGTGGGGCTCGGGCGCGCCCTGGATCTGGCTGTGGGCGTGCAGCAGCCGCAGGAGCAGGGTGGTGCCGCCTCGCGGGGGACCGATGACGAAGATCAGGCGGCGATCGGCGTCGGTCACAGGTCCACCTCGGACAGCTCCGCGGCACCCATGCGCACGGCGGGGAGGTCGCAGCGGCCGGCCTCGTCGAAGCGCACCCCTTCCGCCTGCAGCAGGGCGAGCTGCAGATCCGCCCGCACCACCTCGCCCCGACCGCTGATCCGGCCCTGGGCGTTGATGACCCGCTGCCAGGGCACGTCCTTGCTGCGGTCTGGCCCCAGGCGCGCCAGGGCCCAGCCCACGTGGCGGGCCAGTCGGGGGTTGCCGAGCACGGTGGCCACGTCTCCGTAGGTGGTGACGCGGCCGGCGGGCACGCGCTCCACCACCTCGTACACGCGCTCGTTGAAGCCAGTCTCGACAGGGTCCACGGGGTCCTTCCTCCGCAGCAAGGCTATCCCGGCGAAGGGCGGCGCCGGGCCGTGCGGGAGTGATACGGTCCCGCCGGAGGTGAGGAGCGTGACGCGCGTCAGCCTGCTGACTCTGCTTGTCCTCGGTGGTGCCTGCCACGAGGTGTCGTCCACGGGGGCCTACGGCATCCGCGGCCGGCTCAAGGACCACATCGGGCACGACCTCGAGTTCGTGCGTGTGGTCTCCGAGGAGCACGGCGTCACCACCGAGGGTGACGGCCGCTTCGCGGTGCGCTGGAAGGACCCCGCGACCTTCGTGGACATGAAGGTGGGCGGCATCACCTGGCGGCGGCGCTGGCTGCCGGAGTCCGACAGCGGCGAGGTCGAGATCCGCCTGCCGGAGACCCGCGAGGGCACCATCTCCTGCCGCACCGACACCCAGTGCGTGGCGGAGCTGGAGTGGGAGGGCGAGCCCGGCCTGACCGGTCGCCTCGACGTCGAGTGCGGCGACACCGCGATGGTCAAGCTCACCGGCCTGCCCACCAGCCTGCCCCGGGTCACCTGTCCGACCGTGCTCGGCGACCAGGAGCTCCAGGTCGCCTGGGCTGGCACCCGCCTCGAGATCACCGGTGAGCCATCCCCGCTCCCGGTCGGCATCGCTGGGGCCTCGGAAGACCTGCAGTGCGACCTCGCCATCCTCGATGGAACGGTCCAGCGCACCAGCGGCAGCATCGGCCTGCAGCCCCGCGGGGAGACCTTCGCCTGGGCCGTGTGCGACGGTCGGGTCGGCACTCCGGTGCTGGTCAGGCCCCGCCCGCGCGGGGTCAAGGAGGAGGACGCGCGGGTGGCGCTCCCCTGGGCCGTGGGCCCGGATCTGAGGCTTCCCGAGCCGATCCCCGAGCCGCGTGGCCTCACGCTGGTGCGCCGGGACAACCGGGGCAGCATCGTGTGGAAAGTGGTCGTCGAGCCCGCACTGGACGGCATGACCTACAAGCTCCCCCCCCTCCCGCGCGGACAGTACCGGGTCGGCCTCGGCAGCCCGGCCCTGTTCGCCAACGCCAACCCGCCGACGCCCGAGGTGCCCGGCCAGCTCTACCTGCTGGGCGAGGACGGGACCTGGGGCGAGGACGGCGGCATGGTCGGCGCGCTGCGCCTGGAGGAGGACCTGGGCAAGGGCGAGATCACCGTGCACCTGCAGGGCGACAGGCCCCAGGCGCCGGATCCGGGCTCGCCCGAGTAGCCGAGGCTATCTATCCAGCGCTTCGACGAGGTCGCCGAAGTCGGGGCAGAACAGCAGACGCTCGGTCGACTCGCCCTGAAGGCCGGCGACCCCGGGCCCACCAAGCGCGATGACCGTGCTTCCAGGCACCATGTGGAGCAGGCGGCTCGCGTACTGGCGCAGCTCCTTCGCGCTCCTCGGGGTGAAGATGGACTGGCAGATCAGCTCGGCCTTGCGGGACAGCAGGATGCCGGCGAGCTCCTCGAGTGGGAGATCCGCGCCCAGGTAGGCCACGCGGAAGCCGCGCAGGGCGAGCTTGACCGCGACCGCCAGCAGGCCGATCTCGTGGGGCTCCCCCGGGTAGCCGGCGCACACGGCGACCGGGCCACCCACCGGGCCCGACTCGAGCCGGTTGAGCATGGTGATGAGCTGCTCGCGGACGAAGGCGCTGGCGAAGTGCTCCTGGGCGACGGTCACCTCGCCGCGGTGCCAGCCATCGCCGATCTCCTGGAGCACGGGCAGCAGCACGTCGTCGATCACCCTGCGGATCGCGAAGCTGCCGATCC
>CALATR010000265.1 GCA_937891875.1 uncultured Pseudomonadota bacterium
ATGCGATTCGACGAGAGAACCGCAAGTGCAATGACGGCCTAGAAACTCCTCGATGACCCCGAGCTGCTGAAGACCTCTGGCCGGCTCTATCTGGAACATCGAGCAAGCGAAGCCTGGAGTACCCGCTTTTGGGGTGCAGTGATTACCACAGTCCAGGGCGTCGCGGCAGGTACCGTCGGGGGGTGAAATCGATGAGCGAACCACAGCCATACCCGGACACCGCGCTTGCGGTCTCGTCGGATGGAGCCCCCGACCGTGCCGCTGTGGAAGGCCTCGTGTGCTCGTTGTTCGACGGTTCGGAGCTGATCGCCGCTCTGAAGAGAACGGCGGCATTCGGGCCTGCGTTCGCGTCCCAGCTCCCGTCATCCGGTCAAAGTGACGCTGCCGTTGTCGCCGCCGTTGTCGACCGGGTCGCCCGAACGGGGGCGTGGCCCGCATTCCACCGGATGTTGCTCCAGGAGCGGTCAGGCCGCGCAGCTGAGATCGAGTTGGTGTTGAGGGTCGAGCCGAGTGATTTCGTGGGTGACGTGGACGCCGACCACCTGCCGCCGGCAAGCCCACTGCCAAGCAGGCCCAGGCACGTCTTCTTCCTCTACGACGATGCCGACTCTGCCGACCGGCTCCGCGGAGTCGCCGCCCGACTGGGCGACTGGGGAATCAGCACCGGCGTCTCTGCGATCGCCGAGCACGTCCCCCTCCAGGCTGGCGACGTCCTTGTCATCGCTCTCGGACGGCATGACTCACCACGTTCTGCCCACTGGAGTGCCATGGCCACCCTGGTACGACACCGTCTCGAAATGGGACTACGAACGCTGGTTCTACAGCTGCATCGCAGAGTGGGCCCTGGCATATTGGAGTGTGCGGAGGTCATCCCCCGCCCATTGTCCTGGATGGAACTCGAAGAGCCAGAACGCAGTGGCTTCGACGACCTGCTCGTGAAGAGGCTCGACGTTCTCGTGAGGCAACCATGACCTTCTGGAGATCGGCATTCGAGCTCCAGGAGCTCGCACGCACCGGACCCACGCCCAAGGCGACGGCGCGGGTCCTGGAGCTGACATCCGATCGGCCCCTCGCTCACTGGTTCTTCTTCGACCTGGAGGATCCGGCGTGGCTGGTGCCCGTGTCCAAGAGCGGGCGCTTGCGTCAGCCCCCGCCGTTCGAGTCGGGCCGCAACAACTACTGGCCCGAAGGGCACTACATCGAGCGCATGGCGGCCTCGGCAGGAGGTCGAGATGACGCTGACCCGGTCGCGGACGTCATCCTGTCTGCCGTCGAGGAGATGTACTACACCAACAACCCGTGGGTGCACGGCAGCCTCCACCGCATCCTGACCGCGCTGGTCCCGCTGGCGCCGGACCGGGTGGCTCGGATCGTGCAGACCCGGAGCCGACTCATCGGCTACCACCCCGACGTCGCCGAGCGCTACAGCTTCAGCCCGGTGTGGGACGAAGGGCCGGCGCTGGGATTGGCCCTCTTCGAGCACGGCCATCCCGCGGTCGCCGGAGACGTCTGGTGGCTGCTCTTCTCGTTCGGGCGGCGCGACGACGACATGCTGGACCACCTCATCGAGCGCGGCGTCAAGACCGTAACCGAGGCGCTCGCCACGCCGGCTCACGCCTCATTCGGAGCGCTTTTCTTCAGCCATCTGCATGCGCACCGAAGCACAGCGCTTCCTCCGCCGGTCGGCTGGGCTCGCCACTCCGACGCCGATGCCGCCATCGCGGGCGCCATGCGGCGCTGCCTCGCTGCGGCGCCCGAGGCGGATCGCGACCTCTTGCGCCAGGTGGAGCGCCTGCGAACCTATCGCTCACCAACGCCCCTGGTCACCGTGGCGGACGACGACGAGCCTGAATTGGACGAGGGCCCCCCTGTCCACGGCGCGGGTGAAGCCGGTCTCAACGAGGGTTCCGAGAGACCCGCCCCTCCCACCTGGGAGTCGCTGCGGGAGACCACGGCCATCGAGACCGCGCCCTACGGCGAGCTTGGACCCCTGGGCTGGGACACGGCCGTCCAGGTCGCGAGGAACGTCGTCGGCGAGCACGCGACGAGCTGGATCTGCAGTCGGATCTCGATGGACCTCTTGCAGGGGGAGACCGCCGAGAAGCCGACGCCCGAGCAGGCGGAGGCGCTCGCGGCCGCCCTGACTCCGGCCCTCGCCCTGCAGGAACCGTACGGCGGACTCGACTGGCAGGGATTCGATGCCTTCAACCAGGCGATCAACGCGGCGCGCTCCAAGGCGGTCGAGGTGGTGCTCCGGGCGTGCCTCCAGTGCCTCCCGCCGTCGGAGTCGGCTGAGCGCCAGCAGTGGGACATCCGGACCCACCTCCCCGCGGCAGCGCGAATGTTGGACCACGCGCTGGACCCGTCGAGGGTGTTCAGTGTCGAGGTGCGCGCGGTGTTCGGCCGATGGCTCCCGCAGCTGTCGCTCCTCGGTGGGGGCTGGCTCGACGACAACGTGCATCGCCTGTTTCCGGAGGCCCCTCCGCTCGCAGTGCTTCGGCGATCCGCATTCGCGAGTTACGTCCTATGGTCTCGACCATACGGCGCCTTGGTACCCCTGGTGAAGCCGCTCTTCCTCGCAGAGCTTCGCTACTGGTCGGGGCACGAGAGCACCCACGTCCTGCGCGAGGCTGGCGAGGCGTTCGCCCGGCACCTCATGACGTTCCTGTGGTGGGGCCGAGTCGACCCGCAGGATCCCGAGGTCGTGGCGCTCGTCGAAGCCCCGGAGCCCTTCGTGCGCGCCGCGGTCCACTTCCTCACCACCCAGCTCCGCCACGCGCGGCGAGAGAACGTCGATCTCGGCGACGGTGCAGAGCGGATCATGGGGGTCCTGGACGCGGTCAAGTCCAGGGTCCAGCGCGAGCCGTCCCTCCTCTCCATGCTCACCGACATCGGCCCCATCGCGAACAGCAGCCTGGATGCCGCGTGGCGGCTGCAGTTCGTCGAGGACGTGTACGCACTCGTTCCCGGGCAGGGTGCTCGGCTCACGGAGGTCGGCTTGATGGACGGGCTGATGGAGGCTGCGTCCCAGCCGGGCATGGCGCGGAGAGCGATCGACGCCCTGCGCAGCGTCGTCCGCGGCCAGGCGCTCGGACAGATGGTCTATTACCGCGACCGCCAGACCCTCATTGCGCTGCTGCAGCTCGCGGTGGAGACCGACCCGCAGGCGGCTCTCGAGGTCTTGGACCTGATGGGCACTCACGTGGCCTGGCGCAGCATGCCGGAGCTGGAAGACCTCGCGCGGACCTGCGTCGAGGCGCAGGGCTCCTAGACGGCGCCCGGATCCGCGTCCCCGCACGTTCGCCAGCGAGACCGCGGGTGTGCGCGCACAGATCACCCAGACAGCAAGCGTAACCCCTACTATTACGCAATAGACATTTTCATCCAGGCATCACCGATCCACGAGTCCCACCGCAGTCCCCCCGCTACGATCTCCGCACACCCCACGATTCACTGCGGAGGTCCACATGAATCCCCGATGGCTCACCCTGATCGCCCTGACCGTCCTCGGCGGCTGCGAATACTGGTACACCGTGACCGTGCCGACGTCGGACAGCACGCCACCGACGGCGTGGGCCACGCTGTACTACGACGGTGGACATCAGGTCGCGGCGACGTCGTCCGGCACCTCGTTCTCGAAGAACTGGACCGACCCCTACAAGAGCTTCTTCATCGTCGGCTCGGGCACGGACTCGGGCGGCACCCACCGGGTCGATCTGTCCGTCAGCACCGGGCACTTCTGCACGAAGGGAAGCGTCGCGAAGGCCATCGGCCCGGGCCTGGTGGTGCCGCTCACCGAGATCCAGCCCGGAAGTCCTGGCTCCAAGGTCGACAACGGCCTGTATGGCGCGAAGTACTATCGCTTCTCCGACTTCAGCAACCCCTGCGGCAGCGGCTGGACCTGGGTGTCGACGACGGCCTACATCACCACCCGTGCCGAGGACTTCCACGGCAACGTGTCGACCGTGAGCTCGACCGTGCGCCACAGCTGGTAGGGCCCGAGGAGCCTCCGTTTCGTACCTTGCGTTCGACAAGGCAGAACGGTACTTCCCCCCTCGGGCGCGGTCCTCCTCACCACGCGCCCGAGCGAGGTTGCCATGGGCAAGGGCAAGAAGAAGGCGCCGCAGATCTCCGGTCCGACCGACGTGACCCGGGGTGATGCGACCTCCGTCATCCGCGAGTCGTTCGAGACCTCGGGCATCGACCGCTCGACCCTCTCCCCCGCGGAGCTGGAGCT
Source organism: uncultured Pseudomonadota bacterium (assembly GCA_937891875.1). GTDB lineage: Bacteria > Myxococcota_A > UBA796 > UBA796 > REDI01. The sequence continues at coordinate 4,238 of CALATR010000265.1, forward strand.
GCTCGACGGCACGCCCATGCTCGACGCGGTCGCCAACGAGGCGTCCGGCCGCGAGGAGAAGACCGACTTCGGCGACTACTGGGTCGTGCCGGACGAGACCGTCGAGTGCGTCGGCGACGCCGTGGGCGAGCAGATCACCGAGACCGAGTTCGCCGCGGTGCAGGCCGCCTGGACCAAGATCACGTCGGGCTCGGGCAGCATCAAGATCTCGGAGACCGGTCCGGACGGCGATGTCTCCGGCTTCGAGAAGAAGATCCTGGAGCAGCTCGGCAAGCTGATGTCGAAGCCCCAGGGCCGCGCGCTGGTCATGGGCCTCGTCAACGGCGGCTCCACCGTCACCATCAAGCCCGCCAAGGCCGGCTCCATCGCCTCGGCACGCCGCGGTGACGGCTCGCTCGAGAACGACGACGGCACGGCGGGCGCGGGTGGCACGACGACCATCAACATCGACCCCACCCTGAGCGACGACAAGGTCTCGGCCTTCGACAAGGACGGCAACGAGATCCCCTCGCCGGTGTGGCTCATCCTCGGCCACGAGCTCATCCACGCCGAGCACAACGCCGCGGGTCGCAACCGCCGCAACCAGGATGCGTCCGCAGACGCGTGGGGCAACAAGGAGGAGGAGGAGACCATCAACAGCGGTGCGGGCGTCACCGAGAACAAGCTCCGCGCCGAGCACGGCGAAGAGCTCGGTCAGCGCTACGGCCATGGCGGTAAGATCAATTGATCGCCCCCCGCCGCCAGTCCCCGCTCGGCATCGCGCTCGGCAGCGCGCTGCTGCTCCTCACCGCGTGCCCGTCGTCGCGCGCGTCCTCATCCCAGCCTGTCGGAGACCCGAACATGACCACCACCCAGACCGCCGCGAACGTGAAGGTCGGCTGCACCGTCACCGGGACGGAGCTCGTCATGGAGATCCGCAACGAGGGCGCGGCCCCGGTCTACCTGCTCAAGAACGACCGGATGCCCTACGTGATGCACCCGGGCGCGGGCAAGCTGACCGTCGAGTACGGCGTACACGCGCCCGATCCCGACGCCGACTACTACATGATCGAGATCCCCAGCACCCAGGAGCTCGCTGCGGGCGCCTCGATCCAGGCCAAGGTCTCGCTCTCGCCGCTCGTGCTGTCGGACCACTACGAGGGCACCGAGCAGGCGACGCTGACCGGCACGCACACCGTCACCTGCCGCGCCGCGTGGGGTGCCGAGCCCATCACCGAGGCGAAGAGCCGCCAGATGGGCATCAAGAGCCTCATCGCCTGGCAGACCTGGGTGGACGCCGACGCGGTGACGGTCGAGCTGTAGCGACCGGCCGCTGACGCGCCCCCCGACGGACCTGTAGCCACCCGTCACCGCTCCCGACACGCCCATCCGGTACACCTGCCCCCGTGACGTGTTGCGTTCGGGAGGGTGGCGATGGCTGTGCAGGACGGACCTGGGACTGCGGTGGTGTTGGCCGCGGGTCGAGGGACCCGGCTCGGCGACCTGACCCAGGACACCCCCAAGTGCCTGCTGCCCATCCGCGGCGAGCCCCTGCTCGCCCACCAGGTGCGGGCGCTGCGGGGGGCGGGCGTGCGCGACATCGTGCTGGTGGTCGGCTTCGAGGCGCTCCCCCTGTGCCAGCGCGCCCGCGCCCTCGACCCGGACGTGCGCTGGCACTTCGTCGTCGCCCCGGAGTTTGCCTCCAGCAACACCCTGTGGTCCCTCGCCCAGGCGAGCCGCTTCCTCGAGGACGGCGCGCTGGTGGTCAACGGCGACGTGCTGTTCGGCGCCGAGCTGGTGCGCCACCTGCTCCGCCACGCGGGTCCGGCGGGCCTGGCGATCGAGGTCGGAAAGACCGGCGAAGAAGAGGTGAAGGTCCGGATCGACGCCCACGATCACGTGGTCGAGATCTCGAAGGAGGTGCGGCCGGACCACGCGCTGGGCGAGTCGGTCGGGGTCGGGTTCTTCTCCTCCACCTGGGGCCGCGCCCTCGCCGAGCAGCTCCGAGAGATGGCCACCGTCGAGGCCCACCGCCACGCCTACTACGAGCGCGCCATCCAGGCGCTCCTGCCCCGCTGCCCCCTGCGCGCGGTGCGCCTCGCCGATCACCCGGTCGTCGAGATCGACTTCCTCGAGGACTACGCCCGGGCGAACCAGCAGATCGCCCCGCAGCTGGAGGCGTCGTGCGGGTGAACCTCGTCGAGCTGCTGCGCCAGCGGGCCATCGAGTTCCCCGAGCACGGCTACATCCCATCGGACGGTCGCAGGGAGCGGGATCCCCTCACCTTCGCCGAGCTGCACCGTCGGGCCGCGGGCGTCGCCGCCACGCTCTCCGACCGCCCCCGCGGCAGCCACGCCCTGCTCCTCTACCCGCCCGGCGTGGACATGATCGTCGGCTTCTTCGGCGCCCTCGCCGCGGGCCTCGTCCCGGTGCCCGCGTACCCCCCCGATCCGGCGCGCCTGCAGCGCTCCATGCCCCGCCTGACCGCCATGCTCGACGATGCCCGCCCCAGCGTGGTGCTCTCGACAGCCATGGTGGAGCAGCTGACCCGCACGCTCGCCGCCGACACCCCGCTCGCCCGGCTGCCCTGGGTGCCCACCGACGCGATCGCCGGCCTCGACACCGAGCTCGGCGAGCCCGGCGAAGTCGCCTTCGTGCAGTACACGTCCGGCTCGACCGGTCAGCCCCGGGGCGTGCGCGTGCCCCACACCGCGGCGCTCGCGAACCTGGACCTCATCTACGACGGCGCCGGGCTCGGCCCCGACACCATCACGGTCGGCTGGACGCCGCTGTACCACGACATGGGCCTGCTCATGACCATGCTCGGCCCCATGTTCCTGGGCGGTCGGGCGGTCGTGATGTCCCCGCTCGACTTCCTGTCCCGGCCCCTGTCCTGGCTGCAGACCATCGATCGCGTCGGCGCCGAGGCCAGCGGCGGGCCGAACTTCGCGTTCGAGCTGTGCGTGCGCAAGCTCCGCGGCGCCCCCCTGGACGTCGACCTGTCCCGCTGGCGCTACGCCTTCCTCGGCGCCGAGCCCATCCGCGCCGACACCCTGGACCGCTTCGCCGCCGCCTTCGCCCCCCACGGCTTCCGGCGCGAGGCGCTCTACCCGACCTACGGGCTCGCCGAGAACACCCTGCTGGTCGCGGCCCCGCCTCCCGGAGAGTCGGCCGTGATCCGCTCTTTCGACGCGGATGGCCTGCAGCGGGGGCGCGCGGTGCCCGGCGACGACACCCGGCTGGTCAGCGCCGGCCAGGTGCGCGGTCCGCAGGCGGTCGCCATCGTCGACGAGACCGGTGCTGCCCTGCCCGACCGCCACGTCGGCGAGATCCGCGTGCAGGGACCCAGCGTGGCCCGCGACTACTACGGCCGCCCCGACGAGACCGACCGCCTGCTGCGCTCCGCCCGACCCGACGCCCCCGGCCCCTGGCTGCGCACCGGCGACCTCGGGTTCCTCGACGACGGCGAGCTGTTCATCGTGTCCCGAGAGAAGGACCTCATCGTCGTGCGCGGCCGCAACGTGCATCCCCAGGACGTCGAGGCCGCAGTGGAGCAGCACGCCCAGGTTCGGCCCGGCTGCAGCGCGGCGTTCGCGGTGGAGGTCGACGGGGAGGAGCGGGTCGCGGTCGCGGTGGAGGTCCGCGACGCCGAGGGTCTGGACCCCGAGGCGATGGCGGCGGAGCTGTTCCGGCGGGTCGTGGACGCGGTCGACGTGAGCGTGGAGACCGTCGTCTTCCTGCCCAAGCGGGCCCTGCCGAAGACGTCCAGCGGCAAGCTCCAGCGGCGTGAGGTCGCCTGGCGACACCGGGACGGCGAGCTGGGCGCGCTCGCGGTGGTCACCGGCAGGGGGCTCGCCGACGCATGGCTGAAGGGAAGGTTCTCCGCCGAAGATGAGCTCGACAGCCTGGCGCGTATCGAGCTCGCCCAGGAGGCGGAGCGGGTGCTCGGACGGGCCATCGAGACGGAGCACGCCCTGGGCGGGAGCGTCGGGGACGAGGCGGTCGCGAGGGGCCCGGCGACCCGCGCATCGGCCGCCCAGCAGGCCATGTGGCACGACACCCGGCGCCACCCCGGCGTGCACGTCAACCACGTGGCGTTCGACGTGTACGGACCGCTGGACGTCAGCCGGGTCCACGCCGCCGCCGAGCAGCTGGCCGCGGCCTTCCCCTCCCTGCGCACTCGCTTCGAGGCGCGCGACGGCGCCGTGGTTCGCACCGTCACCGACGGCATTCGCGGCACGGTCCGCTACGAGAGCCTGCGTCCGGGGGACTTCGATCGCCGCATCCAGGCGCTCGGCGAGGCCGGCCTCGACCCCGCGTACGAGGTCTGCGCCATCTCCGCCTTCCGGATCGACCCCGAGCACCACATCATCGTGCTGTCGCTCCACCACGTCATCTACGACGCCGCCTGGGTGATCCGACTGGTCCAGGCCTGGCTCGACGTGCTCGACACCAGGCCGATCGTGCGCCTGCCCACCCCGTTCGAGCGCTTCGTCACCGCCCAGGACGGCCTGTCCGGCGAGGACGTCGTGCGCGACATCGTGTCCGGACACCAGGGCATGTTCGACCCTGGAAACGGGGTCCGCACCGACGGCACCGCGTTCCACGCCCTGCCCATCGCCGACTGGCCGGAGCGCGCGCGAGCCCACGGCGTCACCCCGTTCGAGTGGCTCGCGGGCGCCTTCGCCGGCAGCCTGGCCCACGTCACCGGCCGCGACGACGTGCTCTTCCAGGCCTCGGTCACCCTGCGCGACCTGCCCGGCTGTGCCGACGTCGACGGTCCCGCGTTCAACACGATGCCCCTGCGCCTGTCCGGCTCGGGCGATCCCGCCCAGCTCGCCCGCGCCGCCCGCGAGGCCAAGGCCCGGGTGTGGCCCGTCCGCGGCGTTCCCGTGCCAATCGATTCCAGCGTCGGATCCGGACTGGGACCGGTCCTGCTGCACCTCTACGACTGGCGCCGCTACCCCGACCCCGTGCGCCGCCTGCGTGCCGGCGAGACCCTGTCCCTGCGCACCGTGGGCGTACGCGCCCGTCCCCTCGCCGCACTCACCGTGCCTCGACCCTTCGATCTCTCCGTCGGGATCGGCCTCGAGGCCGATCGGGTCACCCTCGGCGCCCGCTACGACGCCTCCCGCCTGAGCGCGGACACCGTCGCCGACCTGCTCCAGGGCATCGCCGGGCGGGCCCATGCCTGACCGCTCCGTGCTCCCCGGGCTCCTCACCCTCGCCGGTGCACTCTGCGCGTTGTGGGCGAGCATCCTGCTCATTCGCGACGGATCCGCCGCCACCGAGGCCGCGGTGCTGTGGTGGTGGCTCGCCGTGATCTGCGACCAGCTCGACGGTCCCCTCGCCCGCGCCCTGGGCGCCACCAGCCCCCGCGGCGCGCTCCTCGACGGCCTGTCCGACTCGGTGCTCTATCTGCTCGCCCCCGCGGCCATCTGCCTCGTCAGCGACGCTCCCCTCGCCGGTCTCGCCGCCTTCGCCCTGGGCTTGTGGCGCCTGTCCGGCGACCTCACCCGCGACACCAAGGGCGTGCACTTCGGCCTGCCCGCAGTCGTGCTGGTCACCGGGCAGGCCGTGCTCGGCTGGACCCCGCTCGCCGCCTGGATCTGGGCGGTCGCCTCGGGCGCGTGGTTCCTGCTCGTCCCCCGGGCTCCGGGCTGGCTGCGGATCCCGATGGGCGTCGCGGCCGTCGGCACGCTGGGGGTGGTGTTCTCGGATCTGTCGGCCTGACCGGACGGGCCGGACACCGGGCGAGCTAGCGGCTCGGCGGCACCGCGTACGTCACCGCCGCGTGCACGACCGGCCCGTCGACCCCCTCGCTGGTGAGGGTGACGTCGCCCACGGACAGGGTCCGCCCCAGCTTGAGCACCCGCGCGTCGGCCCGCAGCAGGGCGAGGCTCGGCTTGCGCATGAAGTTGATGCTCACGTTGGTGGTCACCGTGAGGGGCTCGGGGCCGATGAGGCTCATGGTGGCGACGTAGTAGGCGAGGTCGACCAGGGCGAAGAGGGTCGGGCCGGACACGGTGCCGCCCGGCCGCAGGTGGCGCTCGTCGGGCTGCAGGGTGATGGCGGCGGTGCCCTCGCCCACTTCGACGATGGAGAAGGCAGGGTCGACCTGGGGAAAGGTCCGGCGCAGCAGCTCGCGCGCGCCGACGACATCGAGCTTGGCACCGCTCACGGCGCGTCCACCAGCACACCCTCCTCGACGAGCGCGTCGTAGTGGTAGCCAAAGCCGAGATCGACGTCCTGCCGCAGCACGCCTCGGAACGCGACCCGCTGGCCCGTACGCACGCTGGCCTGGGTCTTGACCGTGAGGTCGTTCGTGCCGGATGCCGCGTCGCCGGTGCCGTCCTGCAGGTGCACCCAGTTGTGGCCGACCGCGTTCGACGCCTTGACCACCGTGCCGTGCACCACGACCTGCGTGCCGGCGCGCTGGGCGAGCTCGGCGTAGAGGGTGCCGATGGACACGGCGCCGGCGGGGGCGGACGCAGCGAGGGTGGCCTCGGCGGTGGCGCGGTCGACGACCTGCACGTGGGCGATGTCGACGACGGCGGGCACGCGCGCACCCAGCTCGGGGATCTCGACGTCGGTCCGGGCAGACCCCTGGCCCAGCAGCACGTAGTCGCCGACCTTCGCGCCCACCGCAGGCACCTCGATCCAGGTCTGCAGCGCGCCCTGCTTGACCGCGAGCAGCTGGGTGTCGCCCCGGTCGATGACCTGCTCGACCGAGGTGGGCGCGCGGTTGGCCCAGCCGTCGGGCGGTGGCTCGGTGCCCTGGACCGAGGACCAGGAGCACGCGCTCACGGAGAGGGCAACGACGACGACGAAGACGATGGCACGCATGGCTGCTTCCTACCTCGCCGCCGATCGACCAGCCTCTGGGATGGCATGATGCCGTGGGCAAGCCGACGAGTTTGCTGGGTCTGGAGCAGCATTGATCACGGGACTCACACCCGAGGCGACCCTCGTCGACGCGGTGACCGGCACGCCGCCGGACGATCGTGTGGACGCGACGCTGGAGCTCGCCTGGCGCTTGCGCCTGCGCGATCCGACGCGCTCCCGGGCCCTGGTGCAGTCGGTCCACGCAGTACCCGAAGCCGCAGGTCGGAGGGCGATCTTCGCGCTCCGGCAGACCTCGGTCGAGGCGATGGACACCGTGCTCGCGCTGGCCGCTCGACCCGACGTCGATCCCCTCTGGTCGCTGCGGGCCCTGGTCGTCGGGGCGGACCGCCTGCTGGACGGGCTCGCCACCACCGCTGCCGAGGCGCTGACCGACCAGGTCCGCGCCGCCCTGGACGCCGCAGCTGGCGACGTGGGCCCGACCGACATGCAGGCGGTCGAGAACATGCTGGGCCGGGTCGCGATGCTGTTTCGCGACCGCAGCGTCGATGCGCTGGCCCACTACGAGCGGGCGGCCGAGCTCTCCGCCCTCGCCGGTGAGGTCGATGCCCAGGTGATCAACCTCGTCAACGCGGCGAGCGTGCTCGGCCTGATGCAGGACCCGGGCGGGGCGATGGAGCGCTACCTGCGGGCGCTGCGGGTGCTGGAGAGCCAGCAGGACGTGCAGCCGCGGGTGCTCGGCTTCGTGCACGGCAACATCGCCGTCCTGTACTGGCGCTTCGGCAGCCTGACCGAGGCGCGCCACCATGCGCACGAGTCCGTGGTCGTGTCCCGCCGCCAGGATCGCCCCCACCTGCTCGTCTTCGCCCTTGCGGGGCGGATCCGGATCGGCCTCACCGACGCGCAGCTGGACGCGGTCCGCGAGGACCTGGACGAGCTCGAGCGGGTCCTCGAGAGCGGAGCTGACCTCGACGGCCTGCGCCAGCTGGCCGCGAACCTGCGTGCTGCGTGGCTGGTCGCGTCCGGGCAGCCCGCAGACGCCCTCCGCCACCTCGAGCAGGCGGGGGAGATCGAGGATGAGGAGGGCGCGATCGAGCGCGCCCAGATCCGCGCCCACGCGTCGACCCGCCTCGGTCGGCACGGCGAGGCGGTGGCCTGGGTGGAGCCGGTGCGACAGGCGGTGCTCCGGGTCCGCGATCCCCTCCACGAGCGGGTGATCGACGAGCACGTGGTCAACCTCCAGGCGCTCGGCCGGCACGAGGATGCCATCGCATTCTTGCAGGAACGAACCCGCTTTCTCCGCCACGAGCCGCGTCGCCTGGCGCGACTGCGCATGGACGCGGTCGTCCGGGAGGTCGAGGTCCGGACGGCCCGGGCGCGCGCCGACGACGCCAGCGCCCACGCGCGCAGCCTGCAGACCCAGCTGCAGCGCGCCCAGCGCCTCGAGGCGTTCGGTCAGCTGGCCGCCGGCCTCGCCCACGACGTCAACAACGCCCTGAGCGTGGTGGTGGCGGCGGCGGACCAGCTCGCCCAGGGGTCAGCGCCTTCCGAGAAGGCGGCGAGCCTGGACACCCTGAACCGCGCCGTCGACCAGGCCACCTCCATCACCCGCCGGCTGCTCACCATCGCCCGCCAGTCCGAGCTCCACGCGGTGGACCTGTCCCTCGACGAGCACCTGGTCGCCCTGCTGCCGGTCGTGCAGACCGCCGCGGGACACTGCCGAGTGGACCTGCAGATCGAGGCGCACGTCCAGGTCCGCGCGGACCCCAACCTCCTGGACCAGGCCCTGCTGAACCTGGTGCTCAACGCCCGCGACGCGATGGAGGACGGAGGCACGGTCACGGTGCGGCTCGACGCGAGCCACCGCCGGGCCCGCCTCACGGTGGAGGACTGCGGACCCGGCATCGCCCCCGACGTCCTGCAGCACGTGTTCGATCCATTCTTCACCACCAAGGGCAGTGCCGGGACCGGCCTCGGCCTGGCGATGGTCTGGGGCATCGCTCAGCAGCTCGGCGGCGACGTCTCGGTACAGAGCGAGCCCGGGCAGGGCGCCCGCTTCACGATCGCGCTCCCCGCCGAGGTCGTGCGGGAGGTGGGGTAGTCAGCCCGTCACGATCGCCCGCAGCCGGTCCGTCTCCTCGCGCAGGGCCGCGGCGATGGGCGGCTCGCTGTCGGAGTGGCCCGCGCCCTCGATGAAGCGCAGCCGCGGATGCACGCCGACCTGGCGCAGGGCGTTGGCGAAGCGCCAGGCGGCGTAGGGCACGCAGACGTGGTCGTTGCGGCCGTGCACGATGCTGACGTCGAGCCCGGCGAGCCGCGCCATGTTGTCGTCGGCCAGCAGCGAGCCCGCGGGCAGGTACCCACCGGCCAGCATGTACGCGACCTCCAGGGCGGCGAAGGGCATGAAGGCGGACGCGTTGGCCAGGCGGGCGTCCATGCCGGCGCGGTCGACGTGCAGCTTCGAGATCGACAGCTCGTAGCGGACGAACTCGCGGGCGGCGTCCTCGCGGCGATCGGGGTCGTCGAGCAGGGCCTGGTACGCCTGGAGCAGGTCGGGCTCATCGGGGCGCCGGGCGCGGGCGAAGGCCTCGTAGCGGGCCCAGGCCTCGGGGTGGTGGTCGGCCTCGCGGGGCTCGCGGAACAGGCCGTCGACCTCGTCCGGCTCGAAGGTGAAGATCCCGCGGAGCACGAGGTGGCGCACCCGGCTCGGACAGGCCTGGGCGTAGGCGATCGCCAAGGTAGAACCCCAGGAACCACCGAGAACGACCGGCCAGTGGTCGACGCCGACGTACGCCCGGATGGCCTCGATGTCGGCGATCAGCTTGCTGGTGTTGTTCTCGTGCATGGCGGCGTCGAAGTCGTCCGCCACGTTGGGGCGGCTCTGCCCCGCGCCGCGCTGGTCGAAGACGACAATGCGGTAGACGGCGGGGTCGAAGAAGGAGCGCACCCGTGGGGTCGTGCCGCCCCCGGGGCCGCCGTGCAGGAAGAGCGCAGGGACCCCGTCGGGCCGACCGCTCTGCTCCACGTAGAGCTGGTGTCCGTCGCCGACGTCGAGCCAGGTGACGTCGAAGGGCTCGGGGATCTCGGGCATGGACGCTCCTCGTAGGCTGGCGTTGCCCCTAGCCTGTGCGGCGGCCACCGAGCAGGCGCCTTCACCGACAGAGCCCCACGACGCGGCGACGGTGTCCCTCCTCCGCCTCGATCTGGGAGAGCAGATAGCGGGCCACCGCCAGCCTGGACACGGAGCCGGGAGCGTCGGGCAGTGCGTCGACGCCCAGGCGATGCGCGGGGTCGTCGGAGTCGTCGAGAAAGCTCGTGCGGACGAGCGTAAAGTCCAGGTCCGAGCGCCGAACGACAGCCTCCATGGAGGCGGCGCCGTGGACCACGGACGGCACAGCGCGGCGGAGGAGCCAGGCGGTGCAGGTGCGCTGCTCGAAGAGGAGTGCGGACGATGTGACCAACAGCCGACGGACGCCCGCCTCCTCCATCGCGGGGACGAACGCGGCGGCGGAGTCCGGATAGACGGCGGCTGCGGCGCGGGTCGGCCAGCGCGGTCCCAGGGTCGACACCACAACGTCATGGCCCGGGACCAGCTGCCTCAGCGTCGCGGGGTCGCAGGCCTCGCCGACGACCTTGGTGAGCCGGCTGTCCGGAGCGTCGGCGAGGCGCTTCTCGGACCTGACGAGGGCGGTGACCCTGTGGCCACCGTCAAGGGCGAGGCGGAGCACCAGGCGACCGGTACGACCGCTGGCGCCGAGGAGGAGGACGGACTTCGACATGAACACCTCGTCTGGGGTGGACGGCCGAGGTAGCTGTGCGTTCATGCAATCCCCATTGACGATTTGCTCATGCGAGTGTGCAGGAGTGCACACATGAACTGGGACGACCTGCACGTGGTGCTCGCCGTGTCGCGCGGCCGAACCCTGGTCGAGGCGGCGGCGTCCCTCGGCGTGGCCCACACCACCGTCAGCCGACGCCTGAAGGGCCTGGAGAGCCGGTTGGGCGTTCGCCTCTTCGACCGGACTCCCGACGGGCTCGTCCCGACGGCAGCGGGAAGCGAGCTCGCCGCGACGGCAGAGCAGGTGGAAGATCAGGTCCTGACCGTCCAGGGACGGCTGATGGGGCGGGATGCCAGGCTCACCGGCCCTCTGCGCGTCTCCACCGTCGACGTGCTGTTCACCTGCCTGACCGACGTGTGGGGGACCTTCTCGGAGCGCTTCCCGGGCATCGAGCTGACGGTCGACATCGGCCGGGAGCCGGTGTCCCTCAGCCGCAGAGAGGCGGACGTGGTCCTGCGGGTCGCGACCGCCCCGCCGGAGCTGCTGGTGGGGCGCCGACTCGCCGACATGCAGTTCGGGATCTACGCCTCCAAGGCACTCATCGACCGGGTGGGTCCGGACGCCCCCCTGTCGGCCTATCCCTGGGTGGGCTGGGACCGCGGTCCACGCTGGCGGTGGTTCGAGGGATGGCTGGCCGACAACGCGCCAGGCGCGAGGATCGCCCTGCGCCTGGACGATCGCGGAGAGCTGATGGCCCGAGCCGTTCGTGCGGGGATCGGTGCCCAGCTGCTGCCTTGCCTGCTCGCCGACGCGGAGCCGTCCCTGCAGCGGCTCCTCCCCCTCGATCCTACGTTTCGGGTCGGCGTGTGGATGCTGACCCTCGCCGAGCTGCGCACCAACAGCCGCGTACGCGCGTTCATGGACCACATGGGCACGGCGCTGGTGGCACGAAGGGCGGCGCTCGAAGGGATGCCGGCGGAATGAAGCGCCGTCACGGCGCCCTCAGGTCCCCTCCCCCACCGCCAGCTCCAGCCGCACCCGGGTGTGCCCGGGTCGGCTCTCGACCTCGAGCCTGCCGCCATGGGCCTGGCACACCGCGTCGACCAGGGCCAGCCCCAGGCCGGTGCCGCCGCTCGCCCGTGCGGTGGTGAAGAAGCGCTTCGTCACCCGCGGCAGGTTGGCGGGGCTGATCCCCGGACCATCGTCGATGACGTCCAGGAACAGGTGTTCGTCGGTGCGGGCGCATGCGATGAGGACCCCCACGCCCTCGCCGCCGTACAGCTCGGCGTTGTCGACCAC
>CALATR010000266.1 GCA_937891875.1 uncultured Pseudomonadota bacterium
GAAGAGGGCGGCACCCCCGACATCCTGGGCTCCATCCGCGCCGGGCTGGTCTTCCAGCTCAAGCAGGCCGTCGGCCACGAGGAGATCCACCGTCGGGAGCGCGACTTCACCCGCCGCGCCATCGAGGCATGGTCCGCCCACGACAACATCTCCATCCTCGGCAACCCCGACCTGTGGCGCCTCTCCATCGTCAGCTTCGTGGTGGGGCACGAGGGTCGCTACCTGCACCACAACTTCGTCGTCACCCTGCTCAACGACCTGTTCGGCATCCAGAGCCGCGGCGGCTGCTCCTGCGCCGGACCCTACGGTCACCGATTGTTGGGGATCAACCTGGCAGTCAGCACGCGCTTCGAGGAGCAGATCCTCCGCGGCTGCGAGGGCGTCAAGCCCGGCTGGGTCCGGGTGAACTTCAACTACTTCATCGAAGAGAGCACCTTCGACTTCATCATCGAAGCGGTGAAGTTCGTCGCGGATCACGGCTGGCGCTTCCTCCCCGACTACACCTTCGACATGCACACCGGTCAGTGGTGCCACCGCGAGGGCCCTCCGCGCGCCATCCGCAGCCTGCGCGACGTGAGCTACCGCCGGGGGTCCATGGAATACCCCTCCCGCCACGCCCGCGAGCCCTCCTGGATGGTCGAGCGCTACCTCGAGGAGGCCCGTCAGCGCGTCGCCGCCATGGCGCCGGGACACGTCCCCCAGGATCCGGCCCGCCTGCCCGCCGCCGAGGCCCTGCGCTGGTTCCTCCTGCCGGGCGAGGTCGCCGCCGAGCTCCGTGGTGAAGCCGTCGCCGGCCCGCCCAACGCCCTGTCGGTCCGGGACGCGCGCCACCTCTGGTCGGTGCACGACGCATGATCGCCGCTGGACGAGGGCTCGGCGCTGGGCTGACCGCACTGCTCGCGATCCTCGCGCTGGGACCCACCCCCGCCCGGGCCGACGACGTTCCCGCAGGGGAGCCCGCATCCGCCCAGCCCGCATCCCCCGCGTTCGATGACGGCGCGATCACCGTCGGCACCGTCATCAACGGCACCAGCGGCGGCGTCGCGGTCGGACCGACCGACCAGGTCCGCCAGCGTCTCCTCCGCGTCCTCGCCGAGCGCGACTTTCCCACCGTCGAGCCCGCCAGCACCCAGGGTGCCGACATCGACCCCGGCGACGCGCGCTTCGTACTCAACGGCCTCGTCACCCAGCAAGCCTGCCACCGGGAGAGCCACTGGGCCGGCTGCCGCTGGCGGGTCGAGTGGTCGCTCTTCGATCGGCTGCAGGACCGCATCGTGCTCGAGAGCCGCACCGTCGGCGAGGCCAGCGTGGCGCAGAACATGCCCACGACCGACATGTACGTCGACATCCTCGCCCGGGCGGTGCTGCCCCTGACCCGAGCGCCCGAGTTCCGCGCCCTCGTGTTCGAGGCCGACGCCGAGAGCCGCCCCACCCCGGTCGGCTGGGCCCGCGACGTGGCCGTCCGCCGCTGTGCGCGCGCCCCCCTGACCCTGCCCGCCGACGTGCGCGCGCTCCAGCCGAGCCTGTTCACCCTGCCCACCACCGAGGGTCGCGTCGACGGCGTGCTCATCTCGCCCGACGGCCTCGGCATCACCCGCGCGCGCCCCCTGCTCGACGCCGACACCGTGCGCGGCCTGCTCGCCGACGATCGCGAGGTCCAGGTCCGGGTGCTGCGCATCGACGCCACCGGAGATCTCGCGCTGGTCTCGGTGGAGGGCGCAGCAGACGCGTGCGCCCCGGTCGCCGCCGCCAGCGAGGTCCCCGCCCTGGGCGCCCCAGCCTTTGCCCTCGGCACCCGCGGGGACGACGGGTGGGGGCTGCGCCAGGGTACGGTGGAGGGTCGCCTCGCAAGCCCGGTCGGCCCCCGCCTCGAGACCAGCGCCGCCCTCACCGAACTGTCCCCCGGCGCGGTCGTCTACGACGCCCAGGGTCGGGTCGCCGGCCTGTCCCTCGGCGAGGGTGGCCTCGCAACATCAGCCTCCAACGTCATGGATCGCCTGGGCCTGTACCCGGACGACGCCACCGCCAGCCTGGCCGGACTCGACCGGCGGCCCGCCCGTGGCGCCCCCGTGCGCGTCGACTTCGACGAGGGCGCACCGCTCCTGGCGCCGGTCGGCCCGGGTCGCGCCCTGTCCACGGTCGCCGACGTGCCCGGTGGCACCGAGATCGCGATCGGCGGCACCATGATCGCGTTCGGCGCCATCGTCGCCGTGCCCGCCGCCCTCATCTGGGCTGCGGAGGAGAACAGCTTCGGCATCACGACCCAGGAACGCCTGCTGTACGGCGGACTGACGTGCGTGGGCATCGGTCTCGGAATAGGCGGCGCGGCGCTCCTCAATCGCGGGTTGCGCAGGGCGAACGAGGCCGAGCTCGAGGTCGTGCTCGGACCTTCCCAGGTGGGCGTCCGCGGGAGGTTCTGATGCTCGAAGACAACGCCGCGCTCCAGGACGACATCGTCGACACCAGCGACGAGGACATGGAGAAGCTGGAGAAGAACCTGCGGATGCTCGGCATCCTGGGCTTCGTGACGGCGCTGCTGTCCTTCGTCTGCGTGATCGGTCCGGGTGCCCTGCTCGCCATCGGCATCGGCGTGTGGGCCATGCGCCAGGCGCGCTGGAGCCGGGCCGTGCACGACGGCCCCGGCTTTCCGAGCTCTGCCGCCTCCCTGGCCACCGCGGGTGGCATCGCCAGCATCGTCTCCGGCATCGTGCAGGCGCTGATCGTCGTCGCCGTCTACGCCTTGGACATCCTCTGAGGATCCTCGTCGGGCGGCGTGCCCTTCGCCTCGGCCGCCGCCTTCGACTCCGCTGAGCGCGCGGTGTCGAACACGCGGTAGAGCCAGATGAAGCTGGGGACCAGCAGGACCGCCCCCAGGCCGAGCACGATGAGCGTGGTCCACTGCACCGTGTCCGGCGCCGCCGTGTTCCAGACGGTCAGGTCGGGCTGGACCATCTCGGGGAACATCGCCGCACCCCAGCCCATGACGACCATGGCCACCGTGGCCCCGGCGGTGAGCTGGGCGATCCGGAAGGCCCGGAGCCACTCGGCGATGAGGCTGACCGCGGCAAAGCTCGACACCAGCGCCACGAAGACCCAGACGATGGGCGAGCTGCCGACCAGCTCCCACAGGTGCGGCGCGCCCGTGGGCATGAGCAGCAGGGCCGCGAAGGCGAGCACGCCCGACGCGATGCCTGCGGCGATGGCCCGGTACTGGAAGTCGCGGCGCAGGGGGGCGTAGCCGACCTCCACGGTCAGATAGGTCGCGGCGAGCCAGGCGAAGAGCGTCAGCGTGTACAGGCCGACGACCAGCGGAAAGGGCGCGAACCAGCTGGAGATGAAGTCGGTCTGCACCATCCCGGTGACCGGGTCCATCGGTAGAGTGCCCGACGAGATCGCGCCGACCGAGATGCCGAAGGTGATCGGCGTGATGACGCTCGCACCCGCGAAGATCAGGCTCCAGCGGAGCTGCGACCGGGTGTCCTGGCGATCGTAGCTGCGGAACACGAAGGCCGAGCCGCGCAGCACGATGCCGATCAGCGTCAGGGTCAGCGGGATGTGCAGGGCGGTGCCCAGGGTCGCGAACACCTTCGGGAAGCACGTCCACAACAGCACCAGCACCACGATCAGCCACACGTGGTTGGCCTCCCAGATGGGGCCGATGGTGTGGGCGATGGCCTCGCGCTGCAGCCGCGCCCGCCGACCGAGGGCGAGCAGGTCCCACACGCCGCCGCCGAAGTCCGCCCCGCCGGTGAGGCTGTAGATGACGAGGCCGATGAGCACGACGCCGGCGACCAGCAGCTCAGGCGGCATCGGCCACCTCCGGCGGATCGACGGGGATGCCCATCTCCTGCAGCTCGTCGTTGGTGGGGCTCTGGAGCACCAGGCGGCGGAGCAGGCCGACGCACACGACGCCGAGCATGAGGTAGAGCACGGCGAAGCTGACGAATGGCGCGAGCAGGTGCGGCATGGGAGTCACCGCGTCCGCCGTCCGCATCAGGCCCTGCACGATCCAGGGCTGGCGGCCGACCTCGGTGACGACCCAGCCCGCCTCGATGGCGAGCATGCCCATGGGGCCGGACACGAGCACGGCCCACAGGAGCCACTTCATGCGCGGCACCTGGCGCTTGATCGCGAGCCAGCCGAGCACGAAGGCACCCAGCGCGGCGAGCCAGGTGCCGATCGCGATCATCAGCTGGAAGCTGTAGTGCACCACCGAGACCGGCGGCCGCTCGTCCACGGGGAAGTCGCGCAGGCCCTCGACGGTCGCGTTGGGATCCATCTCGGCGAGCACGGACAGCAGGTAGGGCACGTGGATGGCGTAGCGGGTGACCTCGTCCTCTTCGTCGGGGATGCCGCCGATGATGAAGCTGGCGCCGGCCTCGGTCTCCCAGTGGGCCTCCATCGCGGCGAGCTTGACCGGCTGGTAGTGGGCGACCGCCTCGCCAGCGAGGTGACCGGTGGCGGGCATGATGACGCCGGTGATCGCCGCGAAGACGACCGCGATGCCGAAGGCCCGGCGGTGGAACGCGCTCTCGGGGTCCTTCAGCAGGCCCCAGGCGTGGATGGCCGCGACCGCGATCGCGAGCCCGAGGAACGCCGCCACGGTCATGTGCAGCGCCTGGCTCGGGAACATCGGATTGAACATCGCCGTGATCGGGTCGATGGTGTCGACGTTGCCGGCCTCGTCGAGGGTGTAGCCCCAAGGCTGGGGCGTGTTCATCCACGCGTTGGTCGCGACCACGAACACGCCCGACATCGTGCCGCACAGGGCGACCATGACCCCGCTGAAGATGTGCAGCGCCTTCGGGATCCGCTCCCAGCCGTACAGGTAGATCCCCAGGAAGATCGCCTCGAGGAAGAAGGCGAAGCCCTCCATCGAGAACGGCATGCCGATGATCGGGCCGGCGTACTCCATGAAGTGCGGCCACAACAGGCCCAGCTCGAAGGACAGCACCGTGCCGCTGACCGCGCCGACCGCGAACATGATGGCCACACCCTTGGCCCAGCGACGGGCGAGCACGTCGTAGGTGCGGTCACCCGTGCGCCAGCCCAGCGCCTCGGCCACGACCATGAGCACGGGCATGCCGATGCCGACGGCGGCGAAGATGATGTGGAAGCCGAGCGAGAGCGCCATCTGGGAGCGGGCGATCAGCAGGTCGTCCATGCGTGCCTCCTCGAACAGCGTCCTTGCGAAGATCGAGCCTAATCACACAGGGGCCTGTTTCGGGAGGATGCAACGTCGTTGTGCGCCGCAGTACGTGGCACCGAGACGGTTCGCGGTGAGACGTGAATCGTTCGGTGAGACAGGCTGTGGGGCCTTCGGCCGCGCGGTGAAGGTGGAGGGTCGTGCGTCAGCTTCCACCGCGGAGAAGCGGCGGACCGGAGCCTTGACCGAGGTGGCCACGGCGGGCCCGTAGGCGATGGAGCTGACGAATCGCTTCCACACCCTCGAAGGCAGGTTCCTGGCCAAGCACACGCCCCTCGGCCGGCAGATCTGCCTCCGTCAGACCTCCGGAGCTCCGCTCCTCCGTGGTGAAAGCCGGCGTACGAAACCTCAAGATCCCGCGCGGCCCCACGCCGATCCCAATCAAGCCTTCGCCACCGCCACATCCCACGCGGCCCTCGCCTCGGCGATCTCGTCGGCATCCCCCGCGGGCTCGAAGCGGCGATCCTCGTTCCAGGCGGCGGCGATCTCGTCGAGGGAGCCCCACAGGCCGGTGGCGAGGCCCGCGAGCAGGGCGGAGCCGAGGCCGGTGGTCTCGAGCACGGTGGGGCGCACGCAGGCGACGCCGAGGAGGTCGGCCTGTCGCTGCATCAGCAGGTTGTTCGCCGAGGCTCCGCCGTCGACCCGCAGCTCGGCGAGGGGCTTGCCCATGTCGCTGGCCATGGCTTCGAGGATGTCGCACAGCTGGAGCGCGACGCCGTCGAGCACGGCGCGGGCGAGGTGGGCCTTGGTCGTGCCGCGGGTGATGCCGCTGACGAGGCCGCGGGCGTCCGGCCGCCAGTGGGGTGCGCCGAGGCCGGCCATGGCGGGGACGAAGATGACCCCTCCCGAGTCGGGCACCTGGGC
>CALATR010000267.1 GCA_937891875.1 uncultured Pseudomonadota bacterium
AGTCCGGCTTGAACGCCCTGTTCTTCCAGATCCGCCCCGAGGGTGACGCGCTGTACCGCAGCGAGCTCGAGCCCTGGAGCCGCTACCTCACCGGCACCCAGGGGCAGGATCCGGGCTACGATCCGCTCGCCGAGCTGATCACCCTCGCGCATGCGCGCAACATCGAGGTCCACGCCTGGTTCAACCCCTACCGGGCCTCGCTGGACCGCCGCCGCGCCAACGCCGCCGGACACGTCGCCACGGCGCACCCCGACTGGGTCGTCTCCTACGGCACCCACCTGTGGATGGACCCCGGTCGCCCCGAGGTCCGCGCCCACACCGTCGCCGTCGTGCGCGACGTGGTCAGCCGCTACGACGTCGATGGGGTGCACTTCGACGACTACTTCTACCCCTACCCCAACGGCGCGACCTTTCCCGACGATGCCACCTTCGGCGCCTACCGGGCCCAGGGCGGCGAGCTTCCCCGCGAGGCCTGGCGCGAGTCCAACGTGAACGCCCTGGTCCGCGACGTGTCCGCCGCCGTGCGGGAGACCCGTGCCGGCGTCGTGTTCGGGATCAGCCCCTTCGGCATCTACCGGCCCGGCCAGCCCGAGGGCATCCGGGGCATGGATCAGGTGGCCTCGCTCCACGCCGATCCCCTGCACTGGGCCCGCGAGGGCTGGGTCGACTACCTCGCGCCCCAGCTCTACTGGCCCACCACCCAGAAGGCCCAGGCCCACGAGCCCCTGATGCGCTGGTGGGCGGAGCAGACCGGCGGACACTGCAGGTTGTACGTCGGAAACTATCTGTCCCAGATCGGCGTCACCCCAGCCTGGACCGTGGAGGAGCTGGCGGCCCAGCGGGCGCTCGCGGTCGAGCATCCGGGCGTGCACGGCAACATCTGGTTCTCCGCCCGTCCGCTCATCGAGGATCGCGAGGACGTGCGCGCGTGGATGCGCGAGCAGTACGCCACCCCCGCCCTGCCCCCGGTCCGCCACGACCACGACCTGCCCGCCCCCACGGTCGAGCTCGACGACGGTGCCCTGTGCATGGAGCACGCCGCTGCCGACAGCCTGCGCGCCTACGTGGTCTACGACGAGCGCGGCGAGGTGTTCGCCGTCGCCCCGGTCGGCTCGCACGAGCACGTGGCCGTGCCCGCCGGAACCTGGGCGATCTCCGCGGTCGACCGAGGCGGCGCCGAGAGTCCCGCCGTGGTGCAGATCGTGCCCTGACCTACCCGCGGCAGCTGGCGGCCTGGGCGGGAGCCTCCGCGCCCTCGAGGTCCAGATCGGCGAGCCCGTCGCGCACGACCTCCATGAAGCGGACCCCCGGGTCGCACTTGAACGTGCGGAAGTCGGGGTCGACCTCGCGGAAGTAGGGGTGACCCTCCATCCCGCGGTACTCGTGGTGACCGATGACGTGGGTGATCGGGTGGCGGCCCGCCAGGTAGCGGACGAGGGCGATGTTCGCCTCCTCCTGCGCCCGGGTCAGGGGCCAGCGCTTGCCGCCGCCGACATTCTCGACGCCGATGGCCACGTGGTTCAGGCCGATGGTGTGCCGGCCGACCAGGTCCTCCGGAAACAGCCGGTAGATCGTGCCGTCCCGGTCGACGATGAACTGGGTCGACAGGTTCACCGCCCGCTCGGGATCGGCGGTCGGGCTGTGCCGCACCGGGGCGAACGCGTGCCAGGCGGACTTCGCGGTGGGCCCGGCGGTCCAGTGCAGCACGACCACCCGCGGCACCATGGTCACGTCGGCGTCCAGGTCCCCGGTGAGCTGCACGTCTTCGGCGTGGTAGCGCAGGTACTCGACGGTCAGGCGCTTGCGCTCGTCGTCGTAGGGGATGGGCCAGTCCACGATGCCGATCGCGGCGGCGCCAGGGTCGTCGACGTCGTCCAGGTGGAGCTCGTCGGCGAGCCAGACCGCGTCCCAGCGCGCCTCGCCACCGAGCGCGTGATCGTGCTCGTCCAGCTCGGCGCCATCGCGCTCGCAGGAGGGCATGACCTCGGGCTCGGGAGCCGCGCAGGCCCCGACCAGGAGGGTCAGGATGCCCCATCGCGGGGCGATGTGCCCCACGGCGGGGGCGCGGCGACGGTCGGACACGGCAGCTCCGGGGATGCACGCGGACGATCCGCGTTCTCCGCCCCTGCATTGTGCAGCACCCGTGCCAGGATCACTCGCCGTCGGCCTTGCGGCGCCGGGCCTCGAGCCACGCGCGCTGGACCTTGTGCACCATGCGCAGCACATCGTCGGGGCAGCGCACCTCGCGGCCCCGGATCGCCGACGTGAGGAAGAGCTCGTAGCGACGGGGCTCGACCCGGCTCACCAGGCACGGCAGGGGCAGCACGACCCCATCGAGCGCGAGCCGCAGGTGGATCTCCTGGCCAACCTTCAGGCCTGGATCCTCCTCTTTCGTGAACCGCAGCTGCAGGCCGGTCGGACCCAGGTTGAACGGGCGCGCCGGAGGGAACGCCGGCGACTCCGGGAAGTCGGGGTCCGGGTAGACCCGCAGATCCACCTCGTCCTCGACCGGGACCCGGTAGGTGACCGACTGCTCGGAGACCCTGGACAGCCCGGTCGGGACCGACAGGCGCAGGCGGGGCGGGTGGTCGTCGGTGGCGGGCTCGAAGGCCTGTACGACACAGAGCATGGTGTAGGGACGACGCTGGACCCACACGGTCAGGCTCGCGTGGTGCAGG
>CALATR010000268.1 GCA_937891875.1 uncultured Pseudomonadota bacterium
GGCGTGGGGAGGTCGGCGCGGGGTGGCCGGGTCCAGCCATGGGCCGTCGCCGGGGGGCGCTCGGGGTCGGGGCCGTGGGCGCTGACGTCGACCGCGGCCACGTTCTCGCCGACCGCCACCCAGGTGCCCGCCGCATCGCTGCGCGCGGCCATGGCGTGGAAGCGCTCGGTCCAGGCGCCGTCGCTGGACACCCGCCAGCGTCCGCCCCCCTGCTCCATGCCGACGAGATCCAGGCGCACGACGCCCTCGGGCGCGACGTACCAGCGCAGGGCCACCGCGTCGCGACTGGCCGAGCCCATGGGCGGCACGCCGGCGACCACGGGCACGCCATCGCGGATGATCACCGGTCCCAGCTCCTCCGCGACGACCCAGCCCGCGTCCAGGTCCACCTCGGCGAGGCGGCGCGCGGCAGACTCGGGCGAGCCGACCGGCTCCTCGATGACGCCGAGCAGCAGGACGTCGTCGCCCAGGAGCTGGCGGTAGCTGTCGACCTCGGACGCCAGGTCCGGCCCGTCGGTGAGCGAGAGGAGCGAGACGCTGACGGCGTTGTCGTTGTCGCCGAGGTCGAGTCCGGTGACCGACAGGCCGAGCGCCTCGGCGGTCGCGCGGGTGCCGTTGCCACCGTCGACGGCCCAGGCGTCCTGACCCAGCAGCACACCGTCCACGTCGACCTCGGTGAGGTGGGCCATGACCTCGGGCACGACCCGGCGCACCGGGCGATCCTCGGGCGAGGCTCCCTCGCGGGAGGCGACCGCGCCCCAGTGGACCACGCTGGCGTCCGCCTCATCGAAGAGACCGGCCAACGCCGAGAGAGGGCCGACAGTGCCGTCCGCGACCGGCCAGCTGCCCGGGTCGACCGGGGGGGTGACCAGCAGGTCCCAGGCGTCGCCGCGCAGGATCCGCTGCAGGGGCGGTGCCGCGACCACGTCGATGCCGCCATCGGGGTTGCGGCGCAGGCCCGCCCGGCGTCCCCGTGGCCGGGCCCACTCCGCAGCGGTGTCGGAGATGCCGACGCGGGCGATGAGATCGGCCAGGCTCGGCCTTCCCTCGCGGGCCACGGTGAGCGAGACCGGGGTCGGCGGGGAGAGCGCGCGGCCCGAGTCGCACGTCTGGAGGAGGATCTGCACGTCATACGTACCGATCGGCCAGTCCGCGGGCAGGCTGGCGAGGGCCCGGTGGCGCACGACCGGGCGGGGTCCGGCTCCGGGCACGAAGCCACCGCGACCGTCCAGCAGCGTGCCGAGCGGCAGACGCTGGTCGTCGAGGCCGAGCACGACGCACGGCCGCCTGGGCATGCGGGCGGGGGGCTGCAGGAACAGGGTCAAGGCGAGCTCCCCGCCCGGGGAGGCCGCACCGTGCTGGACGAGGCCGCGGACGGGGCTTGCGTCGGCAACGTCGGTGAGCCGACCGGGGAGATCGTCGAGCACGACCGAGACGGCGGGCGCCTCGACCGGATCGCGACGGCGCCAAAGCACCCCGTCCTCGGTGGCGCGCAGGCGGGTCCAGCCGACGTCGACCGGCGGGGGCGCGAAGCTGGGCGGGGACACGAACAGCGTCGGCGCGTCGCCCACGGACAACCCGGCGCCCTCGGCGAGGCGGCGCGCCTGCTCGGAGTCGGTGGGACCGACGATGTCGCCCGGCTCGGCGGTGTGCTGGAGGGCCGTGAGCAGCGGGTCTGGCGGTGGCGTCAGGGTGCACCCGGCGCTGGCACCGACGAAGACCCCGATCGCCAGGGACCTCACGACAGCTCGACGTCGGCCCACTCGCCCTCCTGCTCTTCCTCTTCTTCCTCGTCGAGGAGCACCATCAGCGCCAGGCTGCGCACCAGCGACGCGGTCGAGCGACCGACGTCGTCCTGCGCTGCCGAGCGGCCGGACTCCGGAGCCCGCGCACCCGCGAGATCGGCGATCAACGCCTGGGCTCGGCTGTCCAGGCTCCCCGCCCGCGCCGCGTCGGACAGCGCGACGGTGCCCTGGGAGTCGGTCCAGCCGGCCTCGCTCCCCTGCCCCGCCAGCGCGTCGCGCACGCTCGCCAGCACGCCGTCCACCGCCCAGCGGGTGTCCGGGTCGTGGCCACCGAAGTGGGTGTCGAGCAGGGTGTCCACGGTCGACCGCGCGGTCTCGTCGCCATGCAGCTGATCGATGAGCGCATCCTTCTCCGGCAGGCGACTGCGCTCCAGGATCTCCACCCGCCGCTCCAGCCGGGCCGCGTCGGACGGGTCGAGCTGCAGCGCCGCGATCGCCCGCTGCACCAGGGGTGCGGCGACGGCCGCGACCACCTCGAGGTCCGGCCCCGAGCTCGCGACGACCTCCTCGCCCCCCTCCATGCGCGCCTGCACGACGGCGTTGCCGAGGGCGGCCTGGTCCAGGAGGGAAGGATCCACCGCGGTCTCGTGTTCTGCAGCCGAGCCCTCTCGCTCCGGCTTGCGCTCTCGCTCACCGCCCTTGCTGCCGCGCTGCTTGGCCATCACCCGCTCCAACCGACCGGGACAGCGTACGCCACCGGCGTCGTGGGTGTGACCCGTCTCCCGATGATGCGCCAGCGAAGCCGGTCGTCGCAGACACCCCTCAACTCGTGCGGCGAATGACCGATCCCCGGGAGGGACGGGGGGTGGACCCCGAACCGTGAGTCCACGAGGAGGACCCTTGCCACCCAGAAAACGCTTCGCTGCGTTCGGGTCGACCGCGAGGAGCGACGAGGCACCGAGCCTCGACTTGCAGCCCCTGGTCACGCGAACGATCCAGTTCTTGCAGAACAGCCCGCGCGGTGCGAGCCGCCGGGACATCCTGGCCGCCATGCACCTGCAGCCGTCGGCCTGGCCCAGCCTGCGCTCGGCCCTCGAGCGTTCGGGCGAGGTCGTCGCCCGCGGACGCGGCCCCGGCCTGCGCCACGTACACGTCTCGTTCCTCGACGCCGACGAGGTCCCAGACCCTGAGAGTCAGCCCCGAGCTCGTGCGATCCGAGCCTTGTGCGCCAAGCTCGAAGAGCTCGGGGAGATCGACTCCGCCATTGCCCAGGAGGCCACCGGCATGGACGCCGAGAGCGTTCGTCGCCTGCTGCGCGGCCTCATCGACGACGGGCGCGTCGCCCGGACCGGGCACAAGCGGAGCACGCGCTACTGCTGGCTGGGCTAGTCCCTCCCAACAGGCGCGCCCGATGTTCGGTGTTCAACCGGACTTCGAGCGTGGACGCGCGTCGGCCGCCTCAGCTGTGATCGCGAGCGAGGCGGAAGCCGAGCGCCGGGCTCAACGAGTCCGGCGTCTCGAGCACCCGGGCCTTGGCCCAGGCAGACATCGACGGCTGATCCCAGGCGCCCGGATGGGCCCAGCGCTCTCCGTCGACGCCGTCGGCACACCACTCGGCCACGTTGCCGGCGAGATCGTAGATGCCTTCGGGGCTGCGGTCACGCAGGTACAGCCCGACCGCCGTCGGCTGACCCAGCACCTCTTCCTGGGTGTTCGCGTTGCCCTCGCCGAAGGGTGCGCCCCAGGGGTAGGGGCGCTTCTCCCGGCCGCGGACCGCGTACAGGCGCTCCTCGAAGTCGGGCAGGCGGGCACCAGCCCAGGCCGCATACGCCGCCGCCTCGAACCAGGTGACCCCGACGACCGGCTGGTTGTCGACGACGAACGGCCGACTCTCCGCCTGGGACGCCAGATCCGGCCAGCGCGCCTCCGCGCCGTCCCGCCAGGCGAGCCCGCCCTCGATGCTGGCCCACACGGCGTCGTCATCGTAGGCACCGGCGTCGACGAAGCGACGGAACTCCCGGTTCGTGACCAGGTAGCGACCGAACTGGATCGGCCCCTCGTCGAGCTCCACGGTGGCCCAGTAGGCGTCGTCCTCGGGCAGGAGCAGGCGGGGATCGCCGAGCAGCCCCAGCGCAGCACCGACAGTCAGCCGCTCCCGCGCCGAGCCCGCACCCTCCGAGACCACGTCCAGCAGGGTCTTGACGACGGCAGCACGCTCGTCATCGGTCAGGCTGGGCGCGCCCTCGCCAAGCCAGGAACGACCTAGGGAAGCGAGCTCCCGCGCGCGATCGGTGCCGGGCAGCTCCGCCAGCTGGGAGAGCCGGGAGCCGATGGACGGGGCGACGGTGCGGACATCGTCGGACACAGCGAACCTCCGAGGGGGAGCGTTGCGTAACCGGTGTGCGGCCGACTCAACAGGGTCACCCGCAAGGGTCCCCTACAGGATGACCCGCCAACTCCGAGGGTCACCTACAGGATGACCCGCCAAGAGCTGGGCCAGGCGTGCAGGGCGCCCGTGCCGCGGACGTCCTCGTAGTCGGCGAGCTCCATCTTGCGCTTCAGCCAGCGCTCCGCGATCGCCTGCTCGAGGTCGTACCACTCGACGTAGCCGGCGCCCCGCTCCTCGTACGGGTGGTAGAGGAACCAGTGCAGGTGGCCATCAGCGAGCACACGCTTGCGCTCTCCCGAGAACGGGGCGCCGGGGCGGGCGAAGTAGATCCGCCGGACGCTGCCCTCCGGGCGCAGCCCGATGAAGAAGCACCGCGAGTCACCGCAGAGGTCCTTGGACAGCCCCTCGGCCCACTCGAAGAGCTGGAACTCGAAGCGGTAGCGGGCAGTGCTGGCCAGGGGCTCCTCCGGCCCGGAGCGTAGCACCTCGCACCCGCGCAGCCACCCCCGATCCGCTCCACTTCGGACGAGTCAGCGTTCTCGCGCCCGGATCAGGTGCGCTGAAATCGAGGGAGGTCGTGGCGGGTTCGGTGGAGCAGGGCGAGCGCCGAAGGGAGGGCGGGAGGAGAGCGTGGCGGGCCGCCGTCATCTGGCGGGGATTGGCGTGGCCGCGAGCAGTTCCGTGGCGGCTCGGTCTCCAGTCTCCAGTCTCCAGTCTCCAGTCCTACGGCAGCGGATCCA
>CALATR010000269.1 GCA_937891875.1 uncultured Pseudomonadota bacterium
CCGTGCGCGATGGGGTCGTCGCTGACTTCGAGGCCACCGAGCAGCTCCTGCGCCACCTGCTCAAGCGCCTGCCCGGCCGCACCCTGCTGCGCCCGCGCCTGCTCGTCTGCATCCCGTCCGGTGCGACCGAGGTGGAGCGGCGGGCGGTCACCGACG
This sequence comes from uncultured Pseudomonadota bacterium, assembly GCA_937891875.1. Taxonomy (GTDB): domain Bacteria; phylum Myxococcota_A; class UBA796; order UBA796; genus REDI01. Next base: position 157 of record CALATR010000269.1, read on the forward strand.
CCACCCGGGCCGCGGGCGGTCGGGACGTGCAGCTGGTCGCCACCGCCCTGTGCGCCGCGGTCGGCGCGGGACTCTCGGTCCAGGATCCCGTCGGCAACCTGATCATCGACGTGGGTGGCGGTCGGGTGGAGGCCGCGGTCACGAGCCTCGGCGGCCTCGTCGTCCAGCGCAGCGTGCCGGTCGCCGGCGACGCCATGGATCAGGCTGTCCGCGACTGGCTCCGCGCCGAGCGCAACCTCCAGGTGGGCGAGCGCACCGCCGAGCAGCTCAAGCGGCGGATCGGCAGCGCGGTCAAGCTCGACGATCCACCCAGCATGCGGATCCGCGGGCGGGACCTGGAGTCGGGCAGCCCGCGCGAGCTCGACATCGACAGCAACGACCTGGTGGGCGCACTGGCGCCGGTCGTCGCGCGGATCCGGGACGCCGTGCTCCAGACCCTGCGCGAGACCCCGCCCGAGCTCGCCTCCGACGTGGTCGACCGCGGCGCCCTGGTCTGCGGCGGCGCCGCCCGGCTGCACGGCCTGACCGATCTGCTCCGCGACGCCACCGGCCTGCCCGTGCTCGTCGCCGAGCACCCCGAGCACGCGGTCGCCCAGGGTGCCGCGCGGATGCTGGACGACCCGGAGCTCCTGGCGCGGGCGGTCGAGGTCTCGTGAGCACGCCGCTGGCCGAGCGCATGCGTCCGCAGACTCTCGATGAGATCGTCGGACACGATGCCATCGCGGGACCCGAGGGCACGCTGCGGGGCGCCGTCGGCGAAGGTCGGCTTCGATCACTGATCTTCCACGGACCACCGGGGTGCGGCAAGACCACCCTCGCCCGAGTCCTCGCCGCGTCCACCGGCGCCCTCTTCCTCCAGCTCTCGGCGGTGCTCGACGGGGTCAAGCAGCTCCGCGGAGTGCTCGAGCGGGCCGAGGTCGCCCGCAAGATGGAGCGCCGCGACACGGTGCTCTTCGTCGACGAGATCCACCGCTGGAACAAGGCCCAGCAGGACGCGCTGCTCCCCCACGTCGAGTCGGGCGAGCTCATCCTGATCGGCGCCACCACGGAGAACCCGGCGTTCGAGCTCAACGCGGCCCTGCGCTCCCGGGTGCAGCTGGTCCGCCTCGATCCCATCCCGGACGAGGCGGTGATCGCCGTGCTCCGCCGGGCCCTCGCCGATCCTCGCGGTCTCGACGGAAGCGGCCCCGCCCTCACCGATGATGCGCTGCACACCCTCGCTACCGCTGCGGCGGGAGACGTGCGCCAGGCGCTGTCCGACCTCGAGGCCATCGCCGATCGCACCGAGGCCGGCCAGACCGTCGACGCCCCGGACCTGCCCGGCCTGCTGCCGACCCGCTCCCTGCGCCACAGCCGCGACGGCGACGACCACTTCGACGTGCTCTCGGCCCTCATCAAGAGCCTGCGCGGCTCGGATCCCGACGCGGCGCTCTACTGGCTC
>CALATR010000270.1 GCA_937891875.1 uncultured Pseudomonadota bacterium
AAGACACACAATGATTGTCTACAAAATAATGACAAAATAGGGAAAAACTACCGATGAAGGCAGTAATTATTAATAAGTTTGGAGATTTAGAGGGCTCAATTGTAAAAACAGGCTTAGATATTCCAAGGCCTCTTGAAAAAGAAGTCTTAATTAAAGTTAAGGCTGCGGGGGTAAATCGCCCTGACCGAGGCCGCCATTGGAGCGGATCGTCATCATGAAGCCGCTGGACTGCCTGACCTGCAGTTCGTGATTGCGCGGGGGGAGGGGGCCTGCCCCCAGGCGTCACACCCCCCACACACGCCCTACAGCATCCCGCATGCGATGGGCGAGGCGTTCGGCCCAGCCCAGCACAACACCCGCTGTGCCCCGGAGTGCACGTGTGCCGCGTCCAGGTGCGCCCGCGCCGACGTGAGCGCGGCGGTGCCTGTCGGGGTCAGGTCGGGCATGCCGTCCGGTCCCAGCGCATCGTCGAGCACCCGACGCACTGCCTGCAGGTCCCGCGTCGGGGTCTTCTTCGGCGCCCACCGTGGCGCCACCGGGGCATCGGCGATCGCCCTCGCCCAGGCCTCCACCCACACCGACTGTGCGGCGAGCTTGTCGAAGTCGACGGCATCCACCGTGTCGTAGGCCGTGTGGTACCTCCGGTTCTGCCCATCGGTGAAGAACACGAAGGGCACCTTGGCGTTGCGGAAGGCGTCGTAGTCGGACCACGCCTGGTGCTTGCCCACGACCAGGTCCTCGACCAGGGTCAGGCTCGCCTGGTGGGCGACGAGCGGCGGGGGAACCTGAAGGCGACCGCCGATCTCGAGCAGCTGCGGAGAGCTCTCCGCGCCCAGCGCAAAGGTCCCCGGGTAGCCATCCCACAGACCCGAGCCCATCAGGTCCAGGATGAGTGCTGTGGACACCTCGGCGGTGGGATGGGCCACGAAGTACTGGCTGCCCATGGCCGGCGTGAGGAAGGTGGGCGGTTCCTCCGCATCCCAGAACGCGACGATGACGTCGTTCTTCGCCGGCCTGGCCGCGAGGCGACAGGCGATGCTCAGGGTGGCCGCCACGGCGGTCGCGTTGTCGTACGCTCCCGGGTGGGTGACCATCGCCAGGTCCTGATGGTCGTAGTGGGCGCCGATGAGCGGCCCCGGACCCCCCGGATCCGTCCCCGGGATCCGCGCGAGGACGTTGGTTCCCCGTCCGGTCGTGATGCGCTGCTCGAAGCCGTCGGTGCCGGCGGGTAGGGCGCCACAGGCCTCGAGCTGGGCGATCAGGTACTGGCGGGCGAGGGCGCTCCCGGGGGAGCCCTCCTCACGTCCGCGCAAGCTGGGGTCGGCGAGGAATCCCACCGCGGCCTTCAGGTCCACCTGCGCGTCCACCGCGGGCGCAACGGCAGGTCGCTGTGCGCAGGCGGACACGAAGAGGAACACGACCGGAAGAAGCAGCTTCACCGTGCACCACCGACCGTTGGCGTGGGCGGCGGTTCCACCTGTCTACGATCCGTGATCCACGAGCCGCGCCTCCCGCTCGGCGATGCGTGCGTCCTGCGCGATCGCGACCGCTACTCCCCGCCGCCGTTCTCTCCCTCGGCGTCACCGGCGGGAGCCGGGGGCGTCATGGCCGTCTTCTTCATGTCGGCCAGCTCCTGCTGCAGCGCGTCCACGCGCTGGTTGACCTGGTTGACGTGGGTCAGGATGGCCTTGTCGTTCTCCTCGCTCATCTCCTTCGTCGTGCCTGCGTACTGTGCGATGAGCCCGGTCCTGGCGGAGTCCACGATGGTCAGGACGAGGGCCAGGATGGCGACGACGGCGGCGATGCCAGCGATGGTCCGAGTCGAGTTGTCTGCTTGAGCCATGGCGACCTCCGGGGTTGGCGCCACCTGGGGGGCAGGAGGCGCGACCCGATGATTGTCCAGTGACGAACTCCAGTCAATTCCTGCCCACCTGCAGCGCGGGCAGTCCGGACAGGCGGACGGTCGACGCGCACTGCAGTCCCGTGGCCCGCGCCTCCGCTACACTCCGCGACCGTGGAGGATCGTTGCTCGATCGCACTGAGCGCCGCCGCCGGTTCGCCGCCCGCCTGACGCGGCCCGAGTTCTGGCCCGACTGGGCGCGCCACGGGCCGGTGGTGCCCTACATGGTGTGGCTCGGCCTGCGCCATGGCAGCCTCACCGCCTTCACCGCCGCGAATCCCGGCCTGCCGCTCGGTGGCTTCATCGGCGAGCGCAAGGCGCCCCTGCTCGACAAGCTCGCTGCGGACGCACCCGACCTGGTGCCGCCCCACGTGCTGGTCACCGCCGCCGAGCCCGAGGAGCGGGTCGCGGTCGGGCGTCGCTTCGTGGCTGCGAACGGCTGGCCGGTCGTGTGCAAGCCGGACGTCGGCCAGCGTGCCCACGGCGTCGTCATCGCCCGGGACGCGGACACCCTCGACCGCGCGCTCGCCACCTCACGCTCGGACCACGTGCTGCAAGGCTTCGTCCCCGGCGTCGAGCTCGGCCTGCTCTACCTGCGCCACCCGGACTCCGAGGTCGGACGCCTCGCGGGTATCGGGCGCAAGGAGTCGCGCGTGCTGGTCGGCGACGGGCGCTCCACCCTGCGCGAGCTGGTGCTGTCGTTGCCGGAGACGCTCGCCCAGGCGGACGTGCACCTGGCTCGGCTCGGCGTGCGCGCTGCCTCCGTGCCGGCGAGGGGCGAGGCGGTCTCGCTCGGCGAGGTCGGTGCCCACAGCGGGGGGGCGCGTTTCTCCGACGCCGAGGACCTCCGGACGCCCGCCCTGGAGCAGGCCGTCGAGCGTGCTGGCCGCGCCCTCTCCGACTTCCACGTCGGTCGCTTCGACGTGCGCGCCGCCTCCCTCGACGCGGTCCGCGCCGGCGAGATCCAGATCATCGAGGTGAACGGCGTGGGGGCCGAGCCGGTCTCCCTGCTCGACGGGAGCGTGGGTCCCCTGCGGCTGTGGGCGGGCATGGCGGCGCACTGGCGCGAGGCGTACGCCATCGGCGGGTGGCACGCGCGGCACGGGGCGCCGACCAGCGGCATTCGAGGACTGCTTCGCGGCGGTCGGGAGTATCGCGCCCAGCGCGCCGGCGAGGCGTCGGACTGAGTGCTCAGCCCGCGGGGGAGGCGTCGCGCAGGCGGCCGGTGCGCAGGCCGTAGGCCGTGTGGATGACGCGCGTGACGACGAGTGCACCGAGGTAGGCGATCCACACGGTCAGGACCCGGTCGAAGCCGGCGGTGAGCAGGAGCCACTGGCCGCCGATGGCGAGCACGAGGAAGAGCGGCACGAGCACGAAGCGCTGGAGCTGGAGCACGGCGGTGTCGGTGGCGAGGGTGCCGCGCGCCTCGTCCCACCCGGCCTTGCTGGTGATCCAGTGCAGCAGGGCGAAGGCACCCATGTCGAGCAGCCCGTCGACGACCACGGTGATGATCGTGATCAGCACGGCATGGTCGAGGAGATCCCGGGTGACGTGCAGGAGCAGGGACGTGCCGGCCGCCGACAGGATCCCGGCGAGGAGGATGTTGCCGTTGACGTGCACGACGCGGTGACGCCGCCAGGCCTGCCACAGGCGCTGCATCAGCCGGCCGCCAGCTGGACGTCGCCCTGGAGGATGGCGCGAACCTCGGAGCCGACGTAGCCCTCGAGGCGGCGCGGGTCGGTGTCGCGCAGATCGACCCACACGAGGCAGTCGATGGAGTCGCCGAAGTCGGGGTCGACGTTGAAGCCGAGGTAGCGCCCGCCGAGCTGGGCGTACTTGCGCAGGAGCACCGGCGCGCACTCGTCGTCCTCGAGCTCCCGCGAGAGCTCGCGAAAGGTGGTGGCCGAGCCGGCGTCTACGTCGTGCTGGACGGGGTTCACGCCGCGCACGGCCGGCGCGAGCTCGCGGTGCCAGAGGTGCCGACGGAGGAAGCCGCAGATGGACGCGCGGCTGTCGGGCGCCAGCTCGGCCGAGATGCTCACCGAGCCGAACAGCGCCCAGGTCTGACCACCGCGACGGGCGATGGCGATGCCGATCGCGTTCCACAGCAGGCCGAGGGGACGGAGCTGGCGCTGATACTCGGGCGCGATGAAGCTGCGGCCCACCTCGACCGCATGCGGGAGCAGCTCCTGCAGCCCGCTTCCGACGCGGAACATCGTCGGGAGGTACAGCCCCTCGAGGCCCTGGCGGGCGAGGATCTCGTCGCACCAGCCGATGCGGTAGCCGCCGGCGATCGCCTGGTCGTCGTCGTTGACGAGCACGAGCTGGTCGAAGCTGGCGTCGAAGCGGTCGAGGTCCACGTCGGAGTCCACGCCCATGCCGGCGGCGCGGAAGGTCCGGGCCCGCTGCCGACCGATCTCCACCAGCGTCGCGGGAGCGGCGCCGGGGCGGATGTGCACGACCCGCCACGGACCGTGCTGGATCAGCGTCGCGCTCTCGGGCAGGTC
>CALATR010000271.1 GCA_937891875.1 uncultured Pseudomonadota bacterium
CAGGCGGTGCCCGTGCCCGCCGCAATCTTCTCCGCCTCCGCGAGGGCCGCGCGGTACGTCTTATAACGGGAGATGTTGGACATGAGCGCCGAAAGCTCCTCCAGGCGCTTGCGGTGCCCCGCAGACACGGCGGCCTGCGTCTCGTCGAGCTTCTGCACGACCGGCGCCAGCTCCGTGCCCCGGGCGCCGAACCCGTCCGGCGAGCGCGCCCCCAGGTCCATCTTCGTGTTCCGGGGCACGTCGTGCACCACGTGCGCCTCGGCGAGCCGGTCGAGCACGGCCTCGGCGGTGGTGTAGCGCTCCACCGGCGGCACCAGCGGGCGATCGTCGAGGTCGAGCAGCTCGTAGCGATCGCGGATGGTTCGCTCCTGCTCGCGCAGGGTGGCGGCCACGTCGTCGGGGTGCACGACCAGGGTGCGCAAACCAGAGAGCGCGTCCAGCGGGGCCTCGACCGGCACCAGAGCGGGCAGCCACGCCTCCAGGCCGGCGAAGCGCACCCCGGCACGCAGGTCCTCCAGGATCCGCCTCCGAACCCGGGTGTCGCGACCCTGCTCCGCCGAGAGCCTCGCCAGCTCGGTGCCCGCCCGGGCCAGCGCGTCCTTGTCGAGGATCTCCTCCCGCGCGGCGAGCAGGCGCACCCGCGGGCGCCGGTCGGTGGTGCGCCAGGTGCGTGGATCGAGGCGGCGGACCTCCTCGATCTCGTCGTCGAAGAAGTCGATGCGGACCGGCAGCTCCCGTCCGGCGGGCCAGACGTCGACCACGTCGCCGCGGACGCTGAAGAACCCTTCCTCCGACGCCCGCTCGGCGGCGAGGTAGCCCGTGCCGGTCAGCCAGCGGACGAGGTCGTCCCGATCGAGCCGATCGCCGGCAGCCACGGGCCGGACGAGGCGCTTGCGGGCGGCGCGGTCGGGCACCCGCTGGAGCAGGGCCTTGGCTTCTGCGACGACGATGCCCCCCACCCCGCGATCGACCCGGTCGAACACCTTGAGCCGGGCGCGGGGGAGCGACGGATCGGGGGAGAAGCCGTCGTACGGGCGCACGTCGTCGGCGGCGAGGTGCAGGACCAGGTGGGGGTCGCGGTGGAAGAAGCGCAGGGCGCGGACCAGGCGCGCGGCGACGTCGGGCTCGTCGACGACGACCAGCCAGCCGTCTTCGTCCAGCTCGGCGAGCACGTGGGCGAGGGCGTCACCGCCCAGGCCGGCCCAGGGGGTTCCAGCGGCGAGCAGACGGCGGGCGTGGTGGGGCAGCAGACTCAAGGCGCGTCCAGGCAGGCCGGAGGGCGTAGCCGGCGGGACGAGCGACCGCACGGTCGTGGGGCCGGGCAGGGTAGACCAAGGCTTGAAGCTACGTTTCGGGCCCTTGTGGGATTCGGGTAGGATCTCGACGAAAACGATCCGACATAGACCGCCGCACGTTCCGTGACGGACCGGAGGTTTTCATGCGTGTTTGTGTTTCGTCCCTGCTGCTGCTCCTCGCCGCCTGCAACGCCCCGCCCGAGGGCGGCCTCGTCTCCATCGATCCGACGGAGCCGACCACCACCGACGCGCTCACCGCCGTCATCACCGAGGACGCGGTCGATCCGAACGGCAAGCCGGTGACCTACACGTACGCCTGGACCGTCGACGGCACCGCCGCCGACGACCTCACGACCGACACCGTGCCCGCCGATCGCACCACCAAGGGCGAGGTCTGGGAGGTCACGGCGACCCCGAGCGATGGCAAGAAGGTCGGCGAGGACTTCAGCGCCTCGGTCACCATCAACAACAGCGCCCCCACCGTCACCGACGTGGCGATCACCCCGGGCGACATCACCATCGCCGGCACCCTGCAGGCGGCCTACGACACCGATGACGTCGACGGCGACACGGTCAGCGTCAGCCTGTCCTGGACCGTCGACGGCACCGAGGTGGGCACCGGCGAGAGCCTGTCCGCGGCGAGCCTGCAGAAGGGCGACGCGGTCATCCTCACCGCGACCCCCAACGACGGCGAGACCGATGGCGAGCCCGTCAGCAGCGCGTCCATCGACATCCTGAACACCGCGCCGACCGCGCCGGTCGCCGTCATCACCACCGTGGACCCGACCCCGGCCACGACGCTCGTCTGCGCGGTCGACCAGGCGTCCACCGACGCCGACGGGGACAGCATCACCTACACCGGTCGCTGGACCGTCGACGGCTCCGACCACACCGACGGCGTGAACACGACCGTGTTCGACGGCGACACCGTGTCGAGCGCCTGGACCGCGCTGGGTCAGGAGTGGCGCTGCATCATCACCGCCACCGACGGCGAGGACTCGGTCGAGTCCGCTCCGAGTGATCCGGTGACCATCACCCTGCCGCCGCGCGTGACCTACGCCGCCGGATACTACTGGGTGATCGCCGACTTCGCGGCCACGTCCTCCGACCACGCGAGCGTCTGCGCCAGCGTCGGCCTGAACGCGACCCCGACCCAGGTGGAGCTGACCTGGGACGAGTCCCTCATGGGCGACGTGGCCGAGGGCCTGGGCTGGTCCAGCGCGGGCGACACCGGCTGCTGTGCCACCGCCATGTGGTGCTACGAAGGGGGCGACAAGGACAGCACGGTCACTGACGGCATGTGCGAGACCCACAACTTCGGCGCGAACTACTACAACTACGGCACCTACACCTCGAACGAGTTCCAGCGCCCGGTGTTCACCTGCACCGACGCGCCGAGCAAGGGTGAGCGCTAGGAGACTGCGGGAAAGCTCGGTTTCGACCTTGGATCGATCGCTTTCGGCTACCCGGTAGCGGCAAGGGTGGCAGGCGACCGTGATGTGTGTGATC
>CALATR010000272.1 GCA_937891875.1 uncultured Pseudomonadota bacterium
CCCTCGGCGAGGCCGTCGGCCCGGGGGGCGTGCAGGATCAGCTCATAGGTGCCGGGTCCACGAAAGAGCCCGTCCTTCGTCCAGAAGTAGGCGCCGATGAGGGCGGCCACCGTGATGAGGACGAAGAGTCCGACCTTGAACTCGTTGGAGAAGCGTCGTGCCATCGGCGCCCGTGTAACTCCTGTGCGCAGCGTGTGGAACGCGCGCGGTCCCGACGCAGCCTACACCGTCATCGGGCCTTCGAGGCTCCCGGCGACGAACTGGCGCACGAGCGGGTCGTCGCTGTCCTTGAAGTAGGACGGCGGGCCCTGGTGCAGCACGACGCCGTCCACGAGCATGCAGATCTTGTGGGCGGTCCGCAGCACCGCGGGCATGTCGTGGGAGATGACCACGCTCGTGATGTCGGGCCGGCTCTCCTGGGTGTCGACGATGAGCTGGTCCATCGCGGCGGCGAGGATGGGGTCCAGGCCGGTGGTGGGCTCGTCGTAGAGGATGTAGTCGGGGTCGCGCACCAGGGCGCGGGCCAGGCCGACCCGCTTGCGCATGCCGCCCGACAGCTCCGACGGGGTCTTGCTGTCCGAGCCCGCGAGGCCGACCTGGGCCAGCAGCTGCTGCACCTTGGTCGTGATCTCGCGCCGGCCCAAGCGGGTGTGCTCGACCAGGGGGAAGGCGACGTTGTCGAACACGTTCATGGAGTCGAAGAGCGCCGCGTTCTGGAAGACCACGCCGAAGCGGTTGCGCACCGTGCGCAGCTTGCGGTCGGACATCGCGGTCAGCTCCTCGTCGCCGACCCAGATCCGCCCCTCGTCCGGGCGCAGCAGCCCCATGATGTGCTTGATCGTGACCGACTTGCCGGTGCCCGATCGCCCGATGATGGCGGTGATCTTCCCCTTTGGGATGCACAGGTCCAGGCCGCGCAGGACCTTGAAGTCGCCGAAGGACTTGTAGACGCCGGCGTAGCGGATGACGATCGGCTGGCCGGTGATCGGGCAGACGAGGCCGTCGACACCCTCGTGATCGGCGGGCGCCTCCCGGACCCCCTGCCCCTCCTCGACGAACTTGGATCGCCCGCCCTGGGACGGTGGCCGCGCCTTCGCCTCGTCGGCGCTCGCCTCGGCCTCGCTCGCCTTGCCCTCGCTCACGGCAGCACGGCGGAGAGGAAGTAGTTGCTGACCAGGATGCTGACGCTGCTGATGACGACGCTGGTGGTCGTCGCGCGCCCGACCCCGCTGGCGCCACCGGAGGTGTAGAACCCCTTGTAGCAGGCGACCAGCGCGATGATCAGCCCGAACACGGCGCCCTTGAGCAGGCCACCCGCGATGTCGGGCCAGTCGACCCACTCCTGCAGGCGCACGGCAAAGGTGGGCCAGTCCATGCCCAGCACGCCCATGGCGACGGTGTAGCTGCCGAAGATGCCGACCACGTCGTAGATGGCGGTCAGCAGCGGAACGACGAGCACGCTCGCCAGCAGACGCGGCTTCACCAGGTAGTTGATGGGGTCGACCGCCATGGCCTCGAGGGCGTCGATCTGTTCGCTGACCCTCATGCTGCCGATCTCGGCCGCCATCGCCGAGCCGGCGCGCCCGGCGACCAGCAGGCCGGTGAGCGTGGGGCCCAGCTCCTTCGCCAGGCTGATGCCGACGGTGCCGCCGACGTAGCCCTCGGCCCCGAACAGGGCGAAGGCGCGGTAGCTCTGCAGGGTGAACACCGCGCCGGTGAAGAAGGCGGTCAGCGCGATGATCGGCACCGACTGCACGCCGATGAAGTCCATCTGCTTGATGGTCAGCCCGAGGCGCAGGGGCGGAGTGAAGATGTTCAGCAGCCCCAGGCCGGCGACCCGACTGGCGCGGCCGAACTCCTCCACGGTCGCGAGCACCATGCGCCCGAAGCTGGTGATCGGGTCGGCCATGTCAGAGGCGGAACTGCACGCCGCCGACGATGGCGATCACGCGCCGGTCACCTTCGACGATGGTGGGGGCGGTGGCCGGGGGCAGGATGCCGGACACCTGGGCGGCGACCGCGCGTTGGCCGAGGGTGTGGCTGTAGCTGCCCTCGGCGAAGAGGCCGACGATGGGGCTCGGGTCGATGAGCAGGCCGCC
>CALATR010000273.1 GCA_937891875.1 uncultured Pseudomonadota bacterium
AGCGGGAGGCGTGGTAGGCGAGGCCGGCGGCCTGGGCCTGCATCATGTTGACCGCGATGTGCTGACCCTCGCCGGTGCGCTCGCGGTGGAGCAGGCCCTGCAGGATCGCCTGCACCGCGTACAGACCGGCGATCTGGTCGGCGATGGAGGTGGGGTGCTTCAGGGGCGCCGAGCCGGGGAAGCCGGTCATGGCGGTCTGCCCGCCCATGTGCTGGAGCAGCAGGTCGTAGCCTGGACGCACGGACCAGCCGGGGGTGCGCTCGCCGAACGCGGAGATGGACACCGAGACCAGGCGTGGGTTGAGCTCGAACAGGCGCTCGCGGGGGAAGCCGAGGCGAGCGAGCACGCCCGGGCGGAAGTTCTCGATGAGCACGTCGCTGGCGGCGATGAGTCGGGCCAGCACCTCGGCGCCGCCCGCGGTCTTCAGATCGAGCACGATCCCGAGCTTGTTCCGGTTCGCGGCCAGGAAGTAGGTGCTCTGCCCGTCGACGAGCGGGCCGAAGCGGCGGGTCTCGTCGCCGCCGGGGGGCTCGACCTTGATGACGTGGGCGCCTTGATCAGCCAGGTGCTGCACCGCCCACGGCCCCGCCAGCACGCGGCTGATGTCCAGGATTCGGATGCCCTGCATACGGACCTCGCAAAGCGTTCATGAAGGTCGGGGGCGAAGTGCCCCTTCGGCGTCGGTGCCGGGTAGCGTGGGAGGGAACCAGATGCCGGTCGCGCGGGTCTGGGATGCCGGAGGCGATGCGATGGTGCTCTGGGTGTGGATGTGGCTGTGCAGCGCGAGCGCGGGGGTCACCGTCAGCCTGCCGGCGACCGACACCGAGGTGGTCTTCGACGACTCAGCCCAGGCCGCCGTGGAGCAGGCGATGACCTCGCTCGCCCAGGGACGCTTCGAGTCCGCTGGGCGCAGCTTCCGCGCGCTGGCCGAGGCGGGGGGCGGCCTGCCGGCGTTCTACCTGGAGGCGGTCGCCTGGTACGAGGGCGGGCAGCTGCGCATGGCCGAGAAGGCGGTCGACCACGTGCTCGAGGTGGACGACAAGCACGGTCCGGCGCTCAGCCTCAAGGGCCTGATCCTCGCGGACACCGGTCGCGGGGAAGACGCCTTGCACCTGCTGGATCGGGCGCTCGGTCGGGCCCGGGCGACCGGGGACCAGCGGCTCGAGGCCCAGAGCCTGCTCAACGAGGGGTTGGTGCACCTGGACATGGGCAGCGCGGGCAAGGCCCGGGAGCGGCTGACCCAGGCGCTCGAGCTGGCCGAGGCGGTGAAGGACGCCGACATCGCGGCGACCGCCCGGGAGAACCTCGCGACCCTCGCCGCACTGGTGGGAGAGCAGGGGGCGGGCGCCGATCCCATCGCCAACGTCGCCAGCCACCTGCGCCAGGGCGACGTGCAGGCCGCCCGCAAGGCCGTGCCCCGCCCGCCGGAGACCGATCGCCGGGGCGTCGTGCGCGCCCTCATTGCCGACGCGCTCATCGACCGCACCGAGGGCCACCTCGACGATGCGAACGCCAAGCTGCGGATCGCGCTGGGTCAGGCGCGGGAGGGAGGGCTGGTCCGCGAGACCGCCGCCTGCCTCGCCGAGCTGGGCACGCTCTACAGCCTGTCCGGGCGCTTCGACGTGGCCCTGCAGCTCTACCAGGAGGCCGTCGGGCTGGTCGCGGGCACGAGCTTCCGCCTGCGCGAGGTCGCCTACCGGGTCGAGGCCGGTCGGGTGGCGGTGCGCATGGGCGAGCTGACCCAGGCGGACAACCAGCTGGAGGTCGCGGCGGTGGTGGCGACCCACATCGAGGATCCCGTCGGGCACGCGCGGATCGAGGAGCTGCGCGGTCAGCTCGACGACCGGCGGGACAAGCCGCAGGAGGCGGCCGGACACCTGCAGGCTGCGATCCAGACCTACCAGGCCCGCGGTCACGTGGCCGATGTCGCGCGGGTCCAGGCGGAGCTCGCCACCGTGTGGGCCGGTCGGGACGAGTCGGCGACCAAGAAGGCGAAGGCGAAGGCACTCAGGGCGTTCGAGGCGGCGAAGAACCCGGCCGGGCCCGCCCACGTCGAGGTCGCGCTGGGGCTCGGCTACGCCCGCCGCGGCGAGCTCGATCACGCGCTGGCGGCCTTCCTGGAGGCGGCCCGCCTGGGCGAGGCGCTGGGAACCGAGCGGGGCACCCAGATCGCCAACCAGGCGCGGGAGAACGCGGCCCAGGCGCTGCAGGCGCTGGGCCACACCGACGCGCTCGCCGACGAGATGGCCCAGGCGACCGATCTGTCCGGGGTCATGGCCCGCCAGGAGGGCTTCAAGGCGGCGGAGGGCGCGTACAAGCGGGGTCTCGACGCCTACAACGAGGGTCGCTACGGCGAGGCGGTGGCGGCGTTCACCGAGGCGATCCGCGGATTCTCCACCCTGGGCGAGCTGGGCCACGCGAGCACGTCGCGGCGCGGTCGCGGCTGGGCCCTGCGCGGGGCGGCGCTGCTCCTGCCGGCCGGGGAG
>CALATR010000274.1 GCA_937891875.1 uncultured Pseudomonadota bacterium
GAGGCCGGGCGCTCCTCCCGCCGCTTGGCGAGCAGCCGCAGGATCAGCTCGTCCAGCGCTGGCGGGATCGACGGGGCCAGCTCGCTCGGCGGCTGGGGCTGCTGGCGCAGGTGCATGCGCGCGAGCGTCGTCGGATCATCGTGCTCGAAGGGGCGCCGGCCGGTGGTGAGGCGGTAGAGCAGCACGCCGAGGCTGTACAGGTCGGAGCGACCGTCCACCGGCGCTGCGACCAGCTGCTCCGGCGAGGCGTAGGCGAAGGTGCCGACGAAGTCGCCCTCGCGGGTCAGGGCCTCGCCGTCGAGGATCTTGACGCTGCCGAAGTCGATGAGCTTGATGCGCCCGTCGGGCAGGACCAGCAGGTTGGCGGACTTCAGGTCGCGATGGACCAGGCCCTTGCGGTGCACGTGGTGGAGCGCCTGGGCGATGTCGTGGCCCAGCCGGATGACCTCCTCGATGCGCCGCGCGTCCCCGGGCCGCCCCTTGCGCATGATGTAGGCCTGCACGGGCGTGCCGGTGACCAGCTCCATGGTCTGCCAGGGCATGTCGTCGTGCACGCCGAAGTGGAACACCCGGATGATGTTCGGGTGATTCAGGCGGATCATGGCGTCATATTCGCGGTAGAACCGCCCGAGGGCGGCGCCGCGGTGCACCAGCATCTTCAGCGCGAGGTGCTCGCCCGAGCGGGGGTCCTCGACCTCGAACACCTGGCCGGTGCCGCCGCGCGCGATGCTCGACAGGACCCGGTAGGGCCCGATCTTGCTCGGGGTGCGGACGTCCTCGACGCTCATCGCAGGATCGCCCGGATGTGCCGCGACCACGGGTGCAGGCGCAGGGCGGCGCGGTCGGTGTCGGAGAGGTGTTCGGACAGCTCGTCGAGGGCGGCCTGGGCCTCCAGCGCGGAGCTGCGGGCGTCGGAGGTGCGCTGCCAGCGCTCGTGGTGCCGGGCGTCGGCGAGCAGGCGCTCGACGGTGACGATGCGCAGGTTCTCCCGGTGCATGATCGTGTGGATTGGCTTGAGGATCTGCGACGAGGGCTCGGACGGGCCCATCGCGCGCAGGCGGGCCAGGGTGCCCTCGACCAGGGCCGCGGCGTCTCCAGCTCCCATGAGTCCGAGGATGGCCGACGCGAAGAGGTCGCGGGCGCCGCGCCGGTTGTCGAGCGCCTGCAGGGTCTCGGCGGTGAGGGCGCGGGCGACCTCGCTGATCGCGGGCAGGCCGGCGGCCCGGGCGCGCTGGTGGGCCTCGTCCAGGGTCATGTGGGCTGGACGGAGGTGGCCGGACGAGAGCAGGATGCGCCCGCGGAGCAGCGAGGCGGCCAGGCGCAGGTCCAGCTGCTCGCCCTTGCGGACCAGGGTGTCGATCTCGTCGATGTGCTCCTGGGCGCGACCGAGGCGGTGCAGGTCGGCCTCGCACTCGGCCGCCACCAGCAGCAGGCGGATGAGCGGCGTGGGCTCCTGGCAGCGCCGCACCTGGGGCATGAACTGGTAGATCGCGTCCAGCGCCTCGGTGTAGCGGCCCTGCAGGCGCAGCACGGTGGCGCGGGACGGCAGGCAGGCCCAGATCCCGCGGGGCAGGTCGAGGCGGGTGAAGCCGTCGATGACGTTGTCGAGGGTCGACAGTGCCTCGGCGAACCGGCCTTGTCCCACCCGGACCGACGCCTCGGTGACCCTCGCCCACAACAGGGGTTGTTCGCCCGCTTCTGCGCCAGCCGTCATCGCGGTCTCGACCCAGCGGTCCGCGTCTCGGATGCGCCCCGCCAGCCGCAGGGCGCCCGCTCGCTCGCACGCGACCTGACTCACGAGGCGCGGATCCGCGGACGACTCCGCCGCGTCCTCGGCCTCCTTGAGCTTCTTGTGGTGGTTGACCAGGTGGCCGAGGGTGCGCGCCAGGCGGGCCTCGGCGAGGAGCACCCCGACCTCGGTGGACGAGTGGCTGGCGAGCTTGCGCGCCCCGGCGAGGGAGCGGGCCAGGGTCGGGTCGACCGGCCGCAGCATGAGCATGCAGTCGGCGTGCAGGAGCAGCGCCTGGGAGAGCAGGCTCGGGTTGACGTCGTCCGGCGGGTCGATGGCGAGGGGCGCGATGCGGTCGAGCATCTCGAGCGCCTCGACGGTGCGCAGATCGTCGAGCAGGGCGTTCGCCCCCTGGACCGCGCGGCGGACGGCGTCGGTGGGCCGCCCGTCCTGCAGGAGCAGGGTGACGTGCTCCGGCCGGGGCGGGGCGTCGTCGATCGCGTCGGAGAGGATGCTCTCGAGCAGCGCGTAGCGGGTGGCGTGGATGAGGGCGGGGGCGAGGTGGCCGACCAGGGGCTGGGACAGGTGCACCTGCCCGTCGCCGACCCGGATCCAGCCGGCGTCGGACAGGCTGCGCAGGAGCGGCACCACCTGGGCCAGGGTCCAGCCGAGGCTGCGGGTGACGACCTTGAGCGGCGTCGGCGCGCCGGCGATGGCGATGGCCGCGATCAGGCGGCGCTCGAGGGCCGGGAGCGCCAGGAGCTCCGCCAGGATCCGCTCGCTCGCCTCCTCGGGGATCTCCAGGTCGTCGTTGATGTCCCACTCGATGCGGTTGCCGTCCTGGCCGATCAGCCGGATCGCGCCCTCGGACAGGAGTCGGTCGACCAGGGACTCGACCCACAGGGGCTGGCCGCCGCTGGCGCGGTGCAGCATCTGGGCGAGGGCGAACGGGGGCGGCCGCCGGTCGAGCATGCCGCCGACCTTGAGCGCGACCTGGTGCACGGTGAGCGGCGCCAGCACCAGGCGCAGGGTGTCGGGCATGCGGCGCATGATCCGCTCGACCACGGTGCGATCGCGGAACTCGGCCGTGAGCAGGAAGCGCACGTCGAGGCCGCCCTTCTGGGTGACCGTGAACAGCTCCGAGATGATGTCGAGCGTGGGCGGATCGGCGAGGTGCACGTCCTGGATGGTGACCAGGGTGTCGCCGCGGATCCGGGCGAGGCCGACCAGCACGGACACGGCGGCCTGGGTGATGCCGGCACGGTTGCGCAGGGCGACCGAGCGGCCGCGCTTGCGCATGAGGCGAACGGCCGAGACCGCAGCATCAACCCGGCGATCCTCGATGAAGCCTGCCTCGTCCGCCCCTGCGATCAGCATGTCGAGGAGGTCGAGGACCGCGTCCTGCTCGGTGAGGCGGGCGACGAGCGCGGCGCGCTTGTCGGCCCGGGTCTCCTTGATCACGTGCTCGCCGATGCGCTCGCGGTCGGAGCCGGGTGCGCCGAGCAGGAGCAGGGCCCGGCCGGTGGGCTCGAGGAGCTTGCGGAGCTGCTTGAGCACCTCCTCGCGGCCAGACATGCGATCGACGCGGGCGGCGGCGCCCCAGCCGGGAAGGCCGAGGGGCTCGCCGATGAGCTCTTCCAGGCGGCGGGCGACCTTGCGCGCGGTCTGGGGGCGATTGTCGGGGTTCTTGGCGAGGAGCTGCAGCATCAGCTCCTCGAGGCCCTCCGGGATGTCGGGCACCAGCTCGCGGGGGGACTTGGGGTCCGCCTTGGCGATGAGGCGGGCGAGGCTCGCGGGATCATCGGCGGAGAACGGTCGATGTCCGGTGGCCATCCGGTAGAGGAGCACGCCCAGGGCGTAGATGTCGATCAGGTGGTCGACGGCCTTGCCGCGGAACTGCTCCGGGCTGGCGTAGGCGAGCGTGCCGATGAACTCGCCGGGCTTGGTGAGCTGGCGCAGGCCGTCGCGGATGTGGGCCGTGCCGAAGTCGAGGAGCTTCACGCGGCCATCGGGCAGCATGAGCACGTTGTTGCCCTTGAGGTCGCGGTGGATCAGGCCGCGCTCGTGGATGTAGGCGACCGCGTCGGCCAGGAAGGCACCCGCGCGCATCACCTCCTTGGTCCGGGCGGGCGTGCCCGGGCGGCCGACGCGCTTGACCCAGACTTGCAGCGGCTCTCCGGCGATCAGCTCCATGCTGAACCACGGCGCGCGCTTGTACAGGCCGTACTGGTAGACCCGCACGATGCCCGGGTGGTTCAGGCGGGTGAGCGCCTCGTATTCCTGGTTGAACCGATCCGCGTGGGGGCTGCCCGGGATCATGATCTTGAGGGCGTGCTCCTCGCCCGACGTCGTGTCCTGCGCGACGTACACCTCGGCCATCCCGCCCTTGCCGAGGCGGCGCAGGATCTTGTAGGGGCCGATCGTCTCCGGCAGGCGGGCAGCGGTCACGGCCCGAGTATGGCACCGATGGACCGTGCGTGTCTGACCTCCAGCCTGCGGCCCACGGATCCGACCTCCGGATCACCACAACCCCCTACCCCCGGAGGTCGCGATGGTGTTCCTGCTGTCGCTGTTGGCTGGCCCCGCCGTGGCCGGCGCCGGCGATCCCGAGGCCGGCACGCCCAGCTGGGCCGAGCGCGAGCTGCACGTCTGGTCGAACGCGGCGCGGATCGCCCCCCAGGCCTTCCCCAAGGACGCGGCCGACGGTGGCTGCACCGCGACTGCGTGGGCCTCGACGCCGCCGGCCCAGCCCCTGCGCTTCCACGCCGGCCTCTCCCGGGTGGCCCGCCAGCACAGCGCCGATCTGGCCGCGGCGGACGCGCCCCTGTCCCACGACAGCACCGACGGCACGTCCATGGTCGAGCGGATCCAGCCGGTCTATGGCACCGGCAAGGCCTTCGGGGAGAACCTCGCGTTTGGCTACGAGACCGCGCGCCGGGCGGTGCTGTCGGGGTGGATGTGCTCCGACGGCCACCGTCACAACCTGCTGAATGGCGCCTACGACGAGGTCGGCTTCGGGGTCGTCGGCGCGTACATGACCCAGGACCTGGGCGACGGAGGGGGTGGGCCGGACGTCATCAACATGGCGACCCACTTCCCCGAGACCCCGACCGACGACGTGTCGATCACGACCGACGTGTGGCTGCCCACCGGCCGCACCCCCGACGAGGTCGTGGCGGTGGTCGACGGCGACGTGGTGCCGCTGCACCTGCTGGTCGGCGCGGACGGGCAGGGGATCTACCAGGGCAGCACCACGACCGGCCCCGGCTGCACGCCCTGGTTCGTCGAGCTGACCTACGGCAACCAGGTCGTGCGCTGGCCCGAGACCGGAAGCTACGCCTGGGGGCCGTGCGCGTTCGACGATCCTGGTGCGGGCTGGCTGGACCTGCAGGTCGAGCGCGGCGAGGGCCCGTTCGACCCGGACGCCGAGTGGTCGACCAGCGGCACCGACGACA
>CALATR010000275.1 GCA_937891875.1 uncultured Pseudomonadota bacterium
GACAGCGCGCCGCGCCCAGCCGGCACTGCAGCCAACGGAAGCGGTTGTTGGCCCAGCCCAGCAGCACCTCGCCCGCACCGGCGCGTCCGCGCTGGACCGAGATGGCGGCGAGCTCCAGGAACACCTCGCCGATCGCCTGCAGGTCCCCTGCGTGCTCCAGGTCCTCCCGGGCGGCGCGCAGGGTGTCGGCCGCGCGATCGAAGCCACCACGCTGGGCCTGCAGACGACCCAGCTCCAGGCGCGCGAGGCCCAGGCGCCAACGGGTCGGATCTCCCAGGCCCAGCTGCTCGGCCTCGTACAGGGCGCGCCAGGACGCGCTCGTGTCCCCGCCCCGACGCGCGAGGGAGCCGAGCAGGGTGAGTCCGTCGACCAGCACCCGCCCCCAGCGCTCCTCACGCGCCCGAGAGATGGCTTGATTCGCCCACAGTCGAGCATCCCCCAGCCGGCCCAGGCGCTCGGCGAGGCGTCCCCAGCGCACCTGACCCTCGGCGGAGCGCATGGGGTCGGGGAAGGCCTGCAGCGCGCGATCGCGCTCGGAGAGGAGCACGTTGGCGGCAGCGTGATCGCCGGCTGCCAGCCTCTCGTCGATCGCGGCGAGCAGGGGGTCGATCGCGTGCACGGCCTGGCCCGCAGCGAGCAGGTGGCGGGCACAGCGCTCGGACGCCCCACGCTCGTCGCGGTCGAGCAGCATGGCGGCGGCACGGGCGTGGTGGTCCTGCAGTCGGCCGGCGGCGTCAGCGCGCTCGACCAGGGCCTCACAGAGCAGTCCGTGCACGAAGGACCAGCCCGCCTGGGGTCCGCCCGCCCCGCAGCGGGCCAGGTTGCCGGCCAGGAGCGCCTCGGCGAGATCCCCGCTGACGGCGACCCCGGCGAGCTCGCACACGGCCTCCCAGTCGCGCCAGGCGACGTCGTGGCCGAGCACGGCCGCCAGCTCCAGGCTGATCGCGTCGGCCAGGGAGCGGCCAGTCAGGAAGCGATCGACCCGCTGGGCCCAGACCTGGCGGAGGTCGTCGGGCACGTCGGGCAGGGCACCGTCCTTCAAGCGAAACCCGCGCCGGCCGGGCTCGAGCAGGCCGCGCTGGACCCAGTCGCCGACCAGCTGGACCGCGAACAGGGGGTGGCCGCCGGTTCGCCGCTCGACCTCGACCGCGAGGTGGCTCTCCAGACCCAGCAGCTGCCGGACGAGCTCGGCGCGGTGGGCCTCGGCGAGGGGTCCCAGGGACATGCCGCGCACCCGAGGGTGGCCACGCAGGGCGTCGACCCGGGCCGACACCGCCTGGCGGGCGGCCCTGGCCTCGTCGGAGACCGCGGTGATCCACAGGATGGGGGCGTGCCCGACGCGCTCGAGCAGCACCCGGGGCAGGTCGAGGGTGGCGGGCTCCCGGGCCGCATCGTCGAGCCAGACCACGAGCGGGCGCTCGCCGGACAGCCGCACCAGCAGGTCGATGAGGCCCGAGCGCCGATCGCCGCGAACAGCAGGATCCAGCAGGATCTTCATCGAACGGTCAAGCTCGGCCCCGCGCAGGCCCAGGGCGCCCAGCTGGGCGCTGACCCGCGCGCTGGTCTCGGCGGCGTCGAGGCCGCGGCAGCGCAGCCAGTCGAGGATCAGCCGGGCCAGCACATGCTCGGCGGAGGCGCCCTCCACGGTCTCGCCGGCGATCACCGAGGCGGCACCGACCTCGTGGGCGCGCTCACAGATCCAGTGTCCGAGGCGGGACTTCCCGCAGCCGGACGGCCCGTGCACCACGACCACATGGGGCTCGCCGGTGCGCTCGACCCGGGACAGCGCGTCCCACAGGGTGTCCTGCTCCGAGCGCCGGCCGACCAGCGGGATGGTGCGCAGGCCGAAGAGGCCGAGGCCCGCTCCCACCAGCCGCGGCGAGCGGGCGGGCGGATCGGGGCGACGCCAGGTGCTCGGGAGCTGAGGGCGGAAGTCCGCGGCGCCGGGCACGACGACCGGGGCGACAGCCCCACCGCCGACGCTCACCGAGGCACGGCTCGCCGGCTCGCTCCCCC
>CALATR010000276.1 GCA_937891875.1 uncultured Pseudomonadota bacterium
CGACGCCGCGGTCAACCCGATGGCGAAGGACGTCTGCAACTACAAGGACGACGACTGCGACCGCTTCGTCGACGAGGACATCCCGCCGACGATGGTGTGGCGGGACGAGGACGAGGACGGCTACGGCGACGCCGCGGGCACCGCGTACAGCGTGTGCGTACCCAGCGGCAAGAGCGTCACCAACAACGACGACTGCGATGACAGCGACGCCGCGGTCAACCCGATGGCGAAGGACATCTGCAACTACAAGGACGACGACTGCGACCGCTTCGTCGACGAGGACGTCCCGCCCGTCCGCGGCTGGCCGGACGACGACAAGGACGGCTACGGCGACAAGTTCGCGTCCTACGTCTACATGTGCGTGCTGCCGTCGACCCACGTGAGCAACGGCGTCGACTGCGACGACACCTCGTTTGGCGTGAAGCCCACCGCGACCGAGATCTGCGACAACGGCATCGACGACGACTGCGACGGCAACGTGGACACGCTCGACTCCGACTGCCAGGAGTCCCACTGCGGCAGCATCACGTCGGACGAGACCTGGTCGACGTCCAAGGTGCACGTCGTCACCTGTGACACCACGGTCACCAGCTCGGCGACCCTGACCCTCGCCGACGGCGCCGTCGTCTGGTTCGACAGCGGCACCACCCTGTCCGCCGGCACCACCGGCAGCGGAGCGATCAAGACCAGCGGCGCGGTCAAGGGCGTCTCGATGACCAGCAGCGAGACCAGCCCGGCTCGGGGCGACTACGCCGGCATCGTGCTGGGCAGCATGGACACCGGCAGCGACCTGACCGGCATCTCGATGACCTACGGCGGCAGCAAGGGCGCGTGCCTGACCCTCACGAACGTGCCCGGCACGCTCACGCTCGAGGACGTGGACGTCAGCTACTGCGCCGGCGACGGCATCTCCGTCACCGGCGGAACGACCGAGCTCGACACCGTGACGTCCAAGCGCAACGCCGACGACGGCATCGTGTTCAGCGGCAGCGCCACCGTCGGGTACTGGACCGCGGTCACGTCGAGCAACAACGGCGGCGTGCCCGCAGTCGTGCCCGCGTCGATGGTGACCCGGGTGGACACGACCTACTCGACCTACACCGGCAACACCGACGACCGCATCGAGGTCCTCGGCGACACGCTGACCGGCTACCACGTCTGGTACGACGCCGGAGTCCCCCTGCACGTGCTCGGCACGGTCAGCGTCGGCAGCTCCACCGCCTACTCGACGACCCTGGACGTGGGGGAGGGCGCCGAGCTGCAGTTCGCGCCGGGTACCGGGCTGCTGGTCGCGCCAGGGTCGACCTACGCCGCGATGTATGTCTACGCCGAGACCGCCGGCGGCGTCACCTTCACCAGCGACCAGACCTCGCCGGCCGCGGGCGACTGGCTCGGCATCACCATCGGCCCTGGCGACGAGGGCAGCTCCATGTACTCGGCCCTCATCGAGTACGGCGGCGGAAACGGCAAGGGCAACCTGTACTTCCAGAGCGGCCTGTACAGCTCGATCGACTCGACAGTCATCCGCTACAGCTCGACCTACGGGATCTACCGGGACACCGGCGTGACGCCCTACATCGGCAGTTCGATGTCGTACACGGGCAATGCCTCGGGCAACGTGTACTGACCGGTTGGGCTAGAGCCTCCGTCCGGAGGCGACCCGTGCGCGACGCGATCGAGCTGACTGACTTCGAGTTCGACACCATCATCGGCATCCTCGACGCCGAGCAGCGGCTGCCCCAGCCGGTGGCCATGGACCTGCGCATGGAGCTGCCCATCGGCGAGACCGCGGCGACCGGCCGGCTCGACCACAGCATCAACTACGCCGATGTGCAGCAGTGGATCCTCACCCTGGCCCAGCAGGGTCGCTGGCGGCTGCTCGAGTCCCTGGCCGAGGCCGCCGCTCGGCTCCTGCTCGCCGAGCCCGCGCCGTGTGAGGCCCGCGGCCGGATCGGGGCGGTGGAGCTGCGGATCCGCAAGCCCACCATCCTGCAGGGTGCGGTGCCGGGCGTGGCCATCCGGCGGGAGTCCGACTGGTGCGATCTCCGCGAGGAGCCCGTCGCATACGGGGTGGTCGTCGGCAGGCTCGGCGAGACGCCAGTCCAGGGTGCCTGGCGCGTGGTCCTGGACCCGGGCGCGCGCTGGACCGTGCCCGCCGGACAGAGCCTCCTGGTGCTCGCCGGCGGGGGCGCAGTCGTCGAAGAAGGCGCTGGAACGCGAACGATCGGCCACGGGGACGCCATCGCGCGTGCCCCCGGGCGCAGCGTGACCGCGGGTCCGACCGGCCTGGCCCTGCTGGCGGTGGGCAGCCCGGCTCGCGGCGAAGCGGGCTAGGATCGGCGAGGAGGCTGCATGTCGGATCCCGCACCTCGCCAGGCGACCTACCAGGACGTGATCGACGCTCCGGAGCACATGACCGCCGAGATCTGGGCGGGCGAGCTCCATCTCTCGCCGCGCCCCGCCTACCTGCACCAGGTGGCCTCGTCCGGGGCGGGGGCGGAGCTGTTCTCCGAGTTCGGCCGCTCCGGCTCGGGCCGGGCCGGCGGCTGGGTCATTCTCTACGAGCCCGAGCTCCACCTGGGCGGGCACATCGGCGAGGAGCCGACCGCCCTGGTCCTCGTCCCCGACCTCGCCGGATGGCGCAAGAAGCGCTTCTCCCCGCCCGAGGCCCACGGCCACACGATCGTTCCCGACTGGGTCTGCGAGGTGCTGTCCCCCGGGTCGCGCAACATCCGCCGCGATCGCATCCAGAAGGCCGACCTCTACCATCGGGTCGGGGTGCCCTGGCTGTGGATCCTCGACCCGGCGGCGCAGACGGTCGAGTCCTATCAGAGGGAAGAAGCCGGATATCTGCGGGTCGCAGCCGTCGCGGGCTCGGTGGAGGCGCGAATTCCGCCGTTCGATGCGGTGGCGATCGATCTCTCGCCCTGGTGGGCGGGCGACGAGGAGGAGTGACCCCCTACGCCGCGCGCCGACCGGCCACCGCGTCCTCGGCGATCGCGCGGACGTGCTCGATCTGAACGCCCAGGCGGCGACAGAGCAGCTCGGCGTCGAAGCGGTGACCGCGGCGAGGGTGAGTGTGACCGCAGCCGTGGGCCAGCTCCCACGCCAGGCACACGATCCCGGTCGTGCGGGTCATGCGGTTCGGTGCGTGCACATGGTCCCGTGCGGCGTCGATCGCCTCCTTCTGGGCGCCGAGCGTCTCGAGCAGGGCGGCGCCGACCTCGGCGTGGCGGCGGATCATCTCGTCGATGACCAGGTTGACGAACTCGGGCTCCGTGCGCTCCTGCACCAGCGGGTGCTGGTTGGCCGGCACCGTCCAGTCATCGCTTGCTGGGTTGTCGCTCGCTGTGGTTCGCCACGCCGAGGTCGGCAGCATCGGAGCCACGGTCCCCCCATCGTGTGCGTCGGACGAAGGGGGAATCGGTACACCGCGCATCCGCATTGAGTGCGGAGCGCATCAACGCGTCAGCGACGTCGGATCAGCAGTCCCGCCGCGGCGCCGCCGAGCCCCAGCGTCCACACCACGCTCGCTGCGAGCAGCACCCACCAGGGGGTCCACGCCGCGGAGTAGGTGACGCCGCCCGGCGTGAAGTTGTCGCCCTGATGCACGTGACCCTCGGGCAGGTCCAAGGTCCGGAAGTGTAGGTTGTCCGCCACCTCCAGCGCACCGAGCTCCGTCCGGCCACCCCCGTAGGCCGCCAGGCAGAAGCCCTGACTGGCGTAGCGGCGGGCGAGGTCCGGGTGGGCCTGCCAGACGGTGTAGTGGGCGCCGAGGATGTCGGGCCGGGCGAGGTAGGGCGACAGCTCCAGCTGCATCCACATCGCCTCGCCCAGCGGGTAGGTGTCGGGGTGGAAGAACATCTCCATGTGCACGTTGTCGCGGTCCAGCGCGTCCAGCGCCGCTCGGAGCTCGATCGCGGCGATGGGGTTGGTCACGCCGAAGATCGTCGGGGTCTTCGCGGCGCACGGCGACGCCGACCAGGTGGCCAGGCTGCGCTCGAACATGCGGGTCGTCCACTCGGTGGTGAACGGGCTCGTCTCGGTCTTGAGGTCGATGTAGACCCAGGCGTCCGGGTGCGCCGTGCACGCCGCCTGCAGGACCTCCGCCAGGGTCGAGACCGGCTCGCGCTCGGCATAGGTCCGGCCGTCGATCTCCGTCCGGGTCCGCAGGGCGGCGACCGCGGCGGCGTCCCGGTCCGCGATGAGGCCGGGCTCGCCGGTGATCCGGGTCGTGTCCTCGTCGTGGAAGACGACCACCACGTCGTC
Organism: uncultured Pseudomonadota bacterium; assembly: GCA_937891875.1. Taxonomy (GTDB): domain Bacteria; phylum Myxococcota_A; class UBA796; order UBA796; genus REDI01. The sequence goes on from CALATR010000276.1 coordinate 4,270, forward strand.
GGCGAGCAGCGCCACGTCGAGCTCGGCGCCGCCTCCCGCCGCCGCATCCACGATCGCGCCGAGCGTGTTCGGCGGATGGTCGGTGACGTCGCCGCGGTGGGCGAGGTCGAGGTGCGGCTGCACCGCGCAGGGCCTGGTCGGGCGCGCGGGCAGGCCCAGCAGGAGCAGGACGGCGGCCGCCGGTCCCAGCAGGGCCAGCACGGCGGCGAGCGCTCCTGCGATCGTTCGGATCACAGGTTCATCCTTCGATCACGCCCAGGTCCCTGCCGACCCGCACGAAGGCGGCGATGGCCTTGTCCAGGTGGGCGCGGCTGTGGGCGGCGGAGATCTGCACCCGGATCCGGGCCTGACCCTTGGGCACCACCGGGTAGCTGAAGCCGATGACGTAGATGCCCTCCTCGAGCATGCGGTCGGCCATGTTCGAGGCCAGCGCCGCGTCGCCGAGCATGATCGGCACGATGGGGTGGGTGCCGGGGCGGATGTCGAAGCCCGCCGCGGTCATCTGCTCGCGGAAGTGGGCGGTGTTGTCCTCGAGCGTCTTCAGCAGGCTCGGGTCCTCGTCCAGCACGTCGAGGGTCTTCAGCGCAGCACCCACGATCACCGGGGCCAGCGTGTTCGAGAACAGGTAGGGCCGGCTCTTCTGGCGCAGCATGGCGATGATCTCGGCGGGGCCGGTCGTGAAGCCGCCCATCGCGCCGCCCATGGCCTTGCCGAGGGTGCTGGTGATGATGTCGACCCGGTCCAGCGCGCCCTTCGCGGCCGACGCGCCGCGGCCGCCCGGCCCGAAGAAGCCGGTGGCGTGGCACTCGTCGACGTGGACCATGGCCTCGAACTCCTCGGCGAGGTCGCAGATCCGGTCGAGCTTGGCGATGTCGCCGTCCATCGAGAACACGCCGTCGGTCGTGATGAGGATGCGGCGGCAGCCGGCGTCGCGGGCGGCCTGCAGCTGGGTGCGCAGGTCGTCCATGTCGTCGTGGGCGTAGCGGAAGCGCTTGGCCTTGCACAGGCGCACGCCGTCGATGATGGACGCGTGGTTGAGCGCGTCGGAGACGATCGCGTCCTCGGCGTGCAGGATGGGCTCGAACAGGCCGCCGTTGGCGTCGAACGCGGCGGCGTAGAGGATCGTGTCCTCCTTTCTGTGGAACTCGGAGAGGCGGCGCTCCAGCTCCTTGTGGATGTCGAGGGTGCCGCAGATGAAGCGCACCGACGCCATGCCCAGCTTGTATCGGTCCAACGTGGCCTTTGCGGCCGTGACCAGCCGCTCGTCGTCGGCGAGACCCAGGTAGTTGTTGGCGCAGAAGTTGATGACCTCCTGCCCGCCCGAGACCGCGATGTCGGCCGCCTGGGGGGTCACGATGACCCGCTCCTCCTTGAAGGTGCCGGCCTCGCGGATGGCCTGAAGCTCGGCCTGAAGCTGCTCGCGGATGGGGTACATGACGCTCCCTCTCGGTGCTCGGTGATGCAGGTCGCAGACGGTAGCACGGTCCTGTGATGAGGCCGTAGGGGACGTGCAAAGGCGGGCGCACCCCGCAGCAGGGGGTGGCGGGATCGACGAAATCGTGGCACTAGGGCCTGCTTTGTGGAGGTTCTGTGTCTCGCCTGTCCACGTTCGCCCTCGGCGCTCTCGCCGCCATCTCCCTGGCCGGCTGCGCGGGCTCCCCCGAGCCCCGGGAAGAGCGCCCGCTGACGCTCACCATCACCTCGCCGGAGTACGGCGCCTTCCTGCAGGACGGGCCGATCGAGGTGGTCGGCACCGTGTCCGACGCTGCGGCCACCGTGCTGGTCGAGGGCGTCGAGGTCCCGGTCGCCGGCGACGGCACCTTCCGCACCACCCTGGAGCTCGCCGGCGACTACGAGGTCGTCGACGTGCGCGCCGGCGGCGACAGCCTCGCTGACGTCCGCGAGCGGGTGCCGGTGTTCTCGGGCAACAAGCCGTCCGAGACCTGGGTCAACGCCATGCCCGGCCGCATGACCAACGAGGGCCTGCTCCGCCTCGGTGCCGGCCTGGGCGCGCAGATCGACGAGACTGGCTGGGCCGAGGGCCTGCTGGGCGCGCTCCAGCCCATCGACACCAACCTCGTGAAGCTGACCCCGAAGGAGGTCCGTCACAGCCCGACCCAGGTGGTCATCGAGGGCGTCGAGGGCGGCCTGCGCATCGGCATCGAGCTCCGCGACGTCGCCATCGTGACCGAGGCCACCTACGAGGTGTTCGGCTTCAGCCGCACGTCCGAGCTGGTCATCGGCTACGACACCATCACGATCACCTTGCTGGCGACCCCGTCCATCCGCGCGGACGGCATCGTCGTGCTGACGGTCGACGACTCCGAGATCGACTTCGCCAAGCCCAACTTCATGCTCGACGGCAGCGCCCTGTCCGGCCTGGAGTTCCTGGCGGACGCCGCCGGCCTGCTGATGGAGCCCGCCGGCCAGTGGCTGCTGGACCAGATGCTCGGTGTGCTCGGCGAGATCGAGCTCGGCGGTCCCTTCGAGTTCGAGACCGACGTGGGTGGAACCCCGCTCTACATCGAGCTGCGCGATGTCGCCGGCGATCCCGAGGGGCTGCCCTTCCTGATGGGCGTCGGCCTCGGCGAGACCGTGCCCGACACCCTGCCGCCCGTGCCGACCCCGTCCGAGTCCGCCCGGGTGCCCGAGCCGGTGCACCTGGTGATGGGCACCCACGAGTACCTCCTGGACGAGCTCGTCGGCACGCAGATCGACGGCGCGCTCAGCGGGGATCTGGACATCGGCGCGTTCAGCTCGGTCATCGGCTCCCTGCTGGGCAACCTGCCCGGCGGCGGCACCGCGCCCGAGGGCGAGTGGTGCGTGGCGATCACCCCCGGCCCGGCCCGCGTGGTGCGCCTGCACGACGGCATCGCCCCCCTCGGCCACCTCTACCTGCCCGACGTCGACGTCGAGTTCGCCGTGGATCAGGGGTCGGGCTGCGAGCCCTGGCTGGTCGCGAACCTGGCGATGGAGATCGCCATCGTGCCCAAGGGTACCGAGATCGGCGCGGACATCAGCGTCGGCGACGCCGCCATCATGTACTACGGCGCCCACCCCGACCTGTGGACCGAGACCGAGGTCGTGGTCGGCGTGAAGGACCTGGTCGGCACCCTGGCCGACGTGGCCGCCGGTCGCCTGTCCATCGATCTGGCCGAGCTCTTCGCCGGCATGGAGGAGCAGGAGGGCCTGGCCGGCGCGATCGGCCCGCTCGAGCCCCGCATCCTCGACAGCGAGCCCATGGCGGTGGAGGGCATGGTGGCCCTGTCGCTCGGGCTGTGGCCGGAGGAGTAGGGCGGGCGGGAGTGGAGGCTCGGTCTCCAGTCTCCAGTCTCCAGTCTCCAGTCCCAGGGCGGATGCGGCGGGTCGGGGCGTCGGTGGTGCGGGCGCAGGCGGTGGGCGGCGTGGCGTGCACTTCGCCGAGCTCGGGAGGGCCCGACGTCCCGAGACGTCGGCCGGAACCGACCACGCTTGCAACACCACGAACACGCGCTCAGAACCTCCGCTCTCCGCCGCATCGCGCTGCCCGGATCACCGACTGGAGACTGGAGACTGGCGACTGGAGACCGGCCCGCCACCGACCCCCACCCACCACCGACCCC
>CALATR010000277.1 GCA_937891875.1 uncultured Pseudomonadota bacterium
CGCGGCGGTTTCCATCGTCACCCAGAACGAATATCAAACAGACGACGTGCTGTTCACCGGCGCGGTCGAGAGCCCCAACCTGGTGCCCGACCTCGGGCTGACCGTGGTCACCGACTACATCCTGCGCCCGGACACGCCGCTCCTCGAGGTGCGCTCGACCGTGACCATCGGCGCCGAGGAGGCCGAGTTCGCTCCCGGGGATGTGCTCCAGGGTGGCCTGGAGACCGTGCACCCGTGGGACCCGGTGGTCGGCCTCGGCGCGCCGGGCGAGGATGATCGGCGTTTCACCGGATATCTGGGCGAGGCGAACGAGGGCGCGTGGGCCATGATCCCCGAGCCGGGCAAGACCGCGCCCGCCGGGCCGGACGGCCAGCTGCTGGCCTCGGTGGGCGATCTCATCGCCATGTTCGAGGAGCCGGTCAACAAGCCCGCCGGGGCCGAGCTCACCTACGTGCGCTACTACGCGGTCGGCCGGGACATGGCCGAGATCACCGACGCCATCGCCGTGCTCGACGGGGTCGCGACCCGGACCGAGTCCGGCACGGTCACCTCGGGTGGCGAGCCGGTCGGCGGGGCCCGGGTGCACGTCTACGTCGACGAGGCGCTCTACACGGTCGCCTTCACCGACAGCGAAGGCGCCTGGCAGGCGGAGGTGCCCGAGGGTGCCACCGTGCGGGTGCGCGCCAGCGGCCAGCTCGACGGGGTGCAGCAGGATCTGCCCGAGGGCTGGGGTCGCTGGGGTCCGTACTCCGCGGGCAACGACCGGGTCGCTGGCTCGACGCCCGTGCTCGCCGCGGAGGGCTACGGCCTCGCCTCGCTGGAGAGCCCGCTGGAGCTGCCCGAGCCCGCCTGGCTGACGGTGCGCGCGGCCGACGGCGCTCCGTTCGAGGTGCGGGTCCTGGGCGACGCGGGCGAGCGAGACTCCGCGTTGTTCCCCAATCCTCCGGATGGGACCCTGGCGCTGGGCTGGGCGCGGGACGGCGAGGTGCGCATGGCCGTGCCCGCGGGCTCGCTCACGGTGCAGGCCCACCGCGGACTCCGCTTCGAGCGCGATACCCAGGAGATCGAGCTGGCTCCCGGAGAGGAGCGCACGCTGGACGTGACCCTGCAGGAGGCGATCGCCGTGGACGGCTGGGTGGTCTCCGATCCCCACAGCCACTCGGCTGGCTCGCCGGACGGGCTGATCTCCATGGAGGCGCGGCTGATCGGCACCGCCGCCCGGGGCATCGAGCTCCACGTCGGCACCGACCACGACAACATCGCCGACTACCGCCCCCTGGTCGACGCCCTCGGGCTCGGCCCGTACCTGCGCAGCATCGTCGCCGAGGAGGTCAGCCCGCCGACCCGGGGCCACATGAACATCTGGCCCCTGACGCCGGATCTGGAGCTGCCGAACAACGGGGCGATCCGCTGGTGGAGCGACATCCCGGACGACACCGAGGAGCTCGTGTCCCGCTACGCCGCCCTCGGAGGCGGGGAGCGGGTGTTCGTGCAGTCGAACCACCCCACCGACGGAGGCGTCGCCAGCTCGGCGCGCTGGAGCCCGGGACGGATCCGCTCTCGCGACAAGTGGACGGAGAACCTCGATCTCATCGAGGTGAACAACGGGGGCGCGGTCGCTGACTACAGCCGGGTCTACCTGGACCTGGTGTCCCGCGGCTACGAGGTCGCTCCGGTCGGCGTGAGCGACGCTCACGACTACACCAGCGGCGGCCTGGGCCTCAACGTGACCTTCCTGGGCACGGGCACCGACCTGGCGGGAGCGACCGATGATGCCGTCCGGCAGGCGCTCGCCGCGGGGCGCACCGTGGCCAGCCGCGGGGTCTTCCTCGAGCTGTCCGAGGATCCCGGCAGCACCGTGACGGGCGGCGGCACCCTGACCGTCACCGCCCACAGCGCCAGCTGGGCCCGGGTCGACCGGATCGTGCTGTACGTCAACGGCGAGCGCGGCGAGGTCGTGCCGGGCAGCAGCGCCACCTTCCAGCTGCAACCTGCGGAGGATGCGGTCTACAACGTGGTTGCCGAGGGTGACACCGCCATGGGCGGCCCCTACGGCAGCCAGACCCCCTGGGCCATGACCAGCGGCGTGTTCGTCGACGTCGGCGGCGATGGCTGGACGGCGCCCAAGCCGCCGCTGGAGTAGGGGAGGACTGTCCGCGCGGCCTCCCCCGGCTGCGGCTGTATCGTGGATGATCCCGTGCGAACCGTCCTCCTCGCCCTGCTCCTGGTCGCGTGCAAGAAGGTGCCGAGCGCCGCTCCGACGCCCATGCCCGAGGCCTTCCCGGAGGTCCGGCTCGGTGACGATCTCGTCGTGACGCCGCTCGCCGTAGGGGTCTGGGTGCACACCAGCACCCGCGACATGGGCGAGTGGGGACGCGTGCCGTCGAACGGGCTCGTCGTCCAGCGTGGCCGGCAGGTCGTCGTCGTCGACACCGCCTGGGACGACGAGCAGACGGCTCGCCTGCTCGCGTGGGTGCGC